>JAHQVY010000298.1 GCA_019634095.1 Cellvibrionaceae bacterium | reverse complement strand
GTCTTCATAGTACTTGTTGTAAAGAACATGCTTTTTGAAATATCGCCACACTCGCTCTATTAAATTAAGCTCCGGTGAATAGGAGGGTAAAAATACCAAATTGATACGTTGGTTATCTTTGAGGTAATCTTTTACTCGATGGGAATAATGATATCGCGCATTATCTAAAATAATATGTAACCGGTCTGCCCCTGGATATTTTTGATTCAGGGTCTCCAGAAGCTCAATCGTCGAGTCAGTATCGACTGTGGAAGATTCAACAACCGTCATTTCCAGAGTTTCTATATTGATGGCGCCATGAAGATTTAGACGCTGACGGCCAGAGTTTGTCTGGAGTTTACGTATCTGCCCCTTCTTAATCCAGCCATAAGCCGCCATCGTGTTATGCTCAGGGTGCACGGCATCAACAAACAGAACCTCGTCATTTCTAGGCTTTTCTTCCATAAATTGCTCGAAATACGTCACAAACTGCTCTTGCTTTTCACGGTCAGGGCTCCCGGGTACAAGTTTCGGCTTTTTATATTCATATCCTAATCGATGCAAGAGCGCTCTCATGCCATTGAGCGAATACTTTACATTGAAGGTAATTTTGACGTATTCAATAACAGACTGGGCCGTTAAGAAAATAGTGTGCTCTAATTCCAGGCATAGCGCTTCCTGCTGCTCTTCCGTCAGTAAACAGGCTCGCCCCTGAAAGTGAACACTGACGAGACCTTCTATGCCGTCGGCCTTATATTTTTCGACATAGGACCTTAACGTTTCATCATCCAGTAGTAAGGCGGCTTTTACGTCTTTTAGCTTCCAACCGGTGCCAAGAAGAATCACGGCATTAATTTTATATGCAGCATGGCGATTCTGCTCAGCCCGGTGGGCAACACGAAGCGCTGAAACTTGTTCTGTTGTTAACGTAAAATTTTCGATGCTGGTTACAATATTAAAAAAACGCGGATAATTCAATAGATTGATTTACACCTAAATTTCATGTGTGTCGGGTATAGAGACAAATCAAACTCATTTAAAAACGTTGACGCGATAATTTTTCAAAAACGTAATAAAAAATTAATCCAAACATTTTCCTAATTAGGCCTATTCGTAAGCCATCCTCAAGAGCCTTTCCGGCATAGGCGGTGTCCGCAGTGAAACCCAGGCGAGTCGGTTTATCATGCTAGGCAAATCAAAGCGTCGATTGAAACGGTATTGGAATTCCGCTAAATAGCGTTTGGCATGCTTTTTACTCACAGAGTGATAAGTACTGCGCAGTGCCGATTTTAAATTGCCTAATATCGTATTTACCCAATAGAACTCAGGCTCTTCCACAGAAGCTCGCCCGCCACCACACACAATCGGGTCATGAGCACAATCCGCTTTAGTGACCGCGTTAAAACAAGCTAAGCCATCTGAGACGACTGTCGCCCCTGGAACAAAGGCCTTTTTGGCCCAGTTTTCGATGATCTTACTGCGAAAACCATCAACAATCTGAAGTTTTATTTGTTCAGGGTGTCCTTGGCTCGTGGTCTGGACTGCCGCGACAAACGGGGTTTTATTTTCTGATCCGCGACCTCTTTTTCCGCCGCTACGCTCTCCTCCCAGGTAAGCATCATCCACTTCAATAAACCCCGAAAGCGCCTTATTATCGTCGCGCTCTAACATGGCTTGGATCAGCTTCTGTTTCATCCGCCAAGCCGCTTTATATGAGATCCCAAGACTACGACTAAGCTCCAGCGCAGAGACACCTTTTTTATCTTGAGTCACGAAGTAGATGCCTAAAAACCACTTTGTGAGCGGTACCCTAGAGTGTTCAAATAGGGTATTTGCTTTGACAGACGACTGATGATGACACTTGTTGCATTGAAATAGAGAGCGCGTGTTGAGTAAGCAATATTTATTGTGGCCGCAAGCGGGACACTGAAAGCCATGTGGCCAGCGCATGTTAACAAGCTGAGTAAAACACTGCTCTTCCGTACCAAATTGCTCGAGGAATAAGGGTAAACTAAGCCCTTTCTGAAACTGCACTTTATTTTGCGCCACAACTAACCTCCTGATTCCTCTTGAAATACACTGATTTAATATACAGTTTTTTGCGGCTTGCGAATAGGCCTAATTAGGAAAGGTTTTAACATAAACGAGGAAGGAGAACGGTAAAAACGTGACCTGTGAAGATCCACAGAATCTCCATCCCGATCAATATAGTTTACACGTTAAACTCTAATCTAAAATAAGTTTTCCTCATAACACAAAATCGTGCCACTGCCGCAAAAAAAGCCGACATAATAATGAACTTGTGATCTGGTTCCGATTTTCTATTAACTATACACGGATTCAGGATTGCTCTTATTGATTAAAATCAAAAGAAATACGATATAAAAATATTAAACCAACATTGCTGCAAAGTAATGACATTAATCAATAAAAATAGAAAGAATATTTTTAATGGTAATAGTGAGATTCCATCATTTAAATTAACATTTAAAAACAAGAATAAAATTGTGTTGCATATTGCTTTTCCATATTAAAAATACGATCAAGAGTCAATAAAGGACATACACTCCTTTGTTGACATTACCGCCCGTAAAGTTATACTCTTCATCCATACAGAAAAGGGCAAACTTCATGACGCGCCCAAGACAAGAAGAGAACAGGTCAGTATCAGTGATACGCCTTACTACCTATCGTCTCTCGGCGGTGTTTTTCAAGAGAGTTGTCGCCTAAGGTTAAATTTATGCCGTCTTATTTTCCTTCAGTGATGTCTTGCACTTCTCAGGGTTGAGATAAACCTTATCGACCCAGCTCCAATTACGTATATCGCCACTCCAACGATTCGGGTTGCGTGATTTAGCTTCCATATAGACCTCCGTACGCTTTTTCAAACTATCGGCGTCTTCGACATTATGGCGCTGTACAGGAGTAACAAATTTAATGCCGCTATGGAGGTGTTCGTTGTTGTACCCGTCAACAAATTCACCCACCCACTCACGCGCTTTGGTTAAGTCAGAGAAGGACTTTTCAGGGTAATTCTGTCGATACTTTGGTGTTCGAAATAATGACTCAGAATACGGGTTGTCATTGCTTACGGACGGTCGACTAAAAGAAGGGGCCACACCCAACCGCTCAAGTGTCGCTAACATCGTCGCACCCTTCATTGGGCTCCCGTTATCAGAATGCAGCGTGACGCCGTCTTCGGAAACCTTTTCGCGCTCACAAATATCTTTGATTAAATCGGCCGCCAACACACTTAATTCTTGATCGTTAACTTGTCAACTAACTATCTTGCGACTAAAAATATCCATCACCAAATAGAGATAGTGATAAATACCTTTTACCGTCGTCTGGAGGTAGGTAACATATTGTGGTCCCCAGTGTCGAGACGAATTTTAAAAATATTTAGATATACTATGCATTGAGCCTGTGTGCCTTGTGGGCGATAAGCTCAAGAGTGTGGTTAAGCTGTGGTAAACGTCTTTTCGTTGTCCATGGCTTATCCACACGTCCCGCAGGCTTGCGCCGGTCCGAAGGAATCGTCCACAAGTGCTCAGGCTTGATCGAGTGCAATATTCATGCTGGCTCCCCAATCGGGGACTCATTCCCATAATACGTTTCTACTGGTGTAGCACCTTCAAATGATTGGTGTGGGCGCTCGTGATTATAAAAATGAAAAGACTTCTTAAATGCCGCGCGCAATGATTTTACTGATGCGTAATCATTGATATGAATTTCTTCATATTTCACTGAGCGCCACAATCTCTCGATAAATATAGGGACCAAAATACCCTTCGAAAGTATTTTAATAATAAATACCTATTTCCCGCTCTGTAGAATAAGCTTATACTGCGAAGCAAGAGGTGGATCTAATTTTATTAGAGTGATTTTCATCGGAAAGAATGGAATATCATTGACCCTCCAAAATTCTGCAACTCAGCCGACTATATTTAATTTATTTCTTTTGTTTTTCGTTTGGTGGTTTTTCTCTAGTCGACCGCATATAAAATAATTCGCTTATTCCCCTATATTGGTCTATGCCGGTTGTTGGTGGAGTTCAATTTTTTAGTGAGTTGTTTTCTTGTTAGAGAGTAACGCCGGGTGTGTGCTTAGTAGATTGGCTGCAGTATTCTATTTATTTAAATCCAGCGGTCAGCTTCTGTCGAAGCCATTGTGAAAAATCGCAGGTGCCGCATTTAACGGTTCAGATCTGGTCTCTTATAGGCTTGTCGAACACCAGGTCGTTAATCAAAGCAGTTGGTGGGTTAATTATGACAAAAATATCTCCCGTTTTACGGTTCTTTCATCCTTGTGTGCTTGAAAGAAAGTTGAAGACAAAGCCCATAAAAATTCAGATTGATGGCACACCCATCGCGCTGTTCCGAGATGGAAACAATAAACCTGCAGCTGTACTAGATCGCTGTCCTCACCGATTTACGCCTTTATCGGCAGGTGCGGTCGAGGCAGGGCGTATTGTTTGTCCCTATCACGGGTGGAACTTCGACAAAAGCGGATGTGGCAAGAGGCCATTTGATGCGAACGAAGCGGGGGTAACCTGTAAAGTACCTGCATTTAAGGTAATAGAAAAAAATGGTTATTTGTGGGTGGCGAGGAAAGATGTCGTTGAAGAAGTCGAAATTGGCGAAGAGGGTTGGGATTATATCGGCGCGTTTGGTTTTGAGTCTCCCGCGCCATTGCATGTGGTTTTAGACAACTTTAACGAAGATGAGCACTTTCCCTTTGTTCACAAAATCTTGGGTTGGGATGCCGAGGGTTCACGTCATATAAAGCATACGGCCCGTGTGGAAAACGACGCAATACACGTCACTTACAGCGCACCTCAAAGAAAGTTCTTTGGTATGCGATTAGTGGGGTTCGCTCCCAAGAGCCAGTTTAATATGCAGTGGGCTATGCATTTTAATCCAATTCGGGCAAGTTATACTGCCAGTTTTACCAATGCGGAAGACGAGGACGTTTCGATCACTCATAGCCGCGCGACCATTTTTTTTGTTCCTGTTGATGAATATAATACAACGATACATGTTTTCCTATTTTACAAGCCGGTAAAAAGCTGGTCTTCGTTAGTGATGAGTTTAACGAAAAACCTGTTTCTGTATATGGCCAGGAAGGATCTAGAATCAGACCTGAAGTTACACAAATTAGTGAGCCACACACCTTACGATTTAAAAGGAATGTATTTGAGTCCCTTTGATAAGCCCTTGCAATATTCCAGAGCGTTGCTGGAAGGTGTGTATTTTTCGGATAAATTACATAGGGGCGAACGGGAAAGAACTGGCCTTGATGGTAGAGAAAAAACTCCGCACTTGTGAATTATACCTCTAGCGTTTGAAATGTCGGTGTTAGTAGAGCGTCAATTAAGGTTCATAACAAGGCGGTACTCACAGGGATGTGAGGTATTAGGGCAATACATCGCTACATGGATGTAGCCTATTAGAGCAATGCAGGAGCAATTGCCGAGAAAACGCAGAATAGCCCACTCTATTTAAGGCGGAGCAATGCTATTCGGGCGCTTAGGGGCGTGCTCATAAGGGCGAAATTTCATTCGCTATCGGTATGCCTGAGGTAGATTTCTACATGAGATAGACAGGGGTGTTTTTATCTGTATTAACTTAACAAGTTAACTATATTAACTATGATGAGAGCGTCGTTATGAATAGGCCGTCGGGTATTCTGCAGGAAATTGTGAATGATAACGCGGTTCTGGATTATGCGCTTGTGCGCCAGTCTGGCTACACCGATAGTGAAAAAAATCTCTTTTTGTATGTTGTTCCCGGTCATAAGCTTGATGATAAAAACGCTCTCTTCAAACGGGTAGAGGGGGGCTCAGAGAGTGCTGGGAAAGCATTGCTTGATAGCCACATTCAAGTGTGCTTTGTTTCGTGCATTCCAAGAGACAATGACGGTAACGTTCAATACTTGGCATTGCAGAAGACCCCCTCTTTTGACGTGCCGATAGAAGAGAATCTGAAAGAATATTTGCAAGCGCAGCTTCACACAAACGATATCGCTGTGTTGAAACTAAGCGGTCAAGTCAAACCCGAACCTTATCACCTCATAGACTTGTTTCCTGCCTCTGCAAACGAAAAAGGAGGCCTGAAATCTTCAGCTATTGCTCAAGTTCCGTCGGACATTGCTTCGGAAAAACCGTCGGAGTTGGAACAAAACGCCAGTAAGGTCCCCGCTCTTGCTACAGGGGGAAAAATCATAGGCCAGGATACTGATTCGCTTACGCTGGTGCAGGCGTTTCAGGAAACCGTAAAAAAGCATGCAAATGTCCGAATTCACTATCTGCTTGAGAAAGACAGGGAGTATTCCCAAACATATGCAGAGCTTTGGCACAATGCGTTGTTACTTCTTGGTGGGCTTCAGTTGCAGGGTTTAAAGCCCGGCGATTATGTGATTTTGCAAATTGCTCACCTGGAAGAGCATTTCAGCGCTTTCTGGGCTTGTGTCCTGGGTGGCTTTATACCGGTCACCGTTGCGGTTCCCTCGAATCCGAATGACGCCGCGGTAATTCAAAAATTAAAACACACCGTGGATCTGCTGAAAGGTGCCAGTATTCTAATCAACAAGGAGCTTTCAAATTATTTTGAAAGTGGAACCTATTGGGGTGGCGCTGCGAATTATAAATTTTTGCACCTTGAGCAATTGAAAACAAGTCAGCGCATGGGTAGCGTTCACTCGTGTGCGCCAGAGGACGTCATATTTCACCAGCTCACGTCGGGCAGTACCGGTAGTTCGAAAAGTGTGCAAATCACCCATAAAGGTGTGGTGGCGCATATCAGAGGGATTGCTCAATTCAACCAATATTCTCATAAAAATGTCAGTTTGAATTGGCTGCCAATGGACCATGTTGCGCCTATTCTGATGTTTCATCTCAAGGATTTGTATCTGGGTATCCGACAAGTTGTGGTTAAAACCGAATTAATTCTTGCAAACCCGCTGTTGTGGTTGGAGTGCCTGGAAAAATATAGGGTGACTCACTCCTGGGCACCCAACTTCGGTTTTAAATTAGTGATTGATGCGTTGAATAAAGCACGCTCGACTCGGCAATACAAATTGCAGCACGTTGAAGAGATCATGAATGCCGGAGAGCAAGTCACCTTACCAGTGCTTGAAGAATTCCTGCGAGCCACCCGTGCGTTTGGTCTGAAGGATCGGGTTATACAGCCATCCTATGGTATGGCAGAAACTTGTACGGCCATCACCTATCGCAATGACTTTGATTTACAAGATGCCGGGTTGTTTCACCATGCCGCACGGATACAGAATGGCACCTTAGGCACTCAACAGGCGGTATCGCAGGCGGAAAACAAAGGCACTATTTTCGTCGATTTGGGTAAGCCCATTCCCGGCATAGAAATCCGTATTGTGAATAAAAAGGGAATTCTGTCGAATGAAGGGCAGGTAGGGCATTTGCATGCTCGCGGCGATGTGATCACCCCGGGTTATTTCAATAATCCGGAAGCAAATGAACGGGCCTACTACAGTGATGGCTGGTTTGATACGGGCGATATTGGGTTTATATGGCAAGGTGCGCTGACCTTAACGGGGCGTGAAAAGGAAACCATTGTTATTCAGGGTGCCAATTATTACTGCTATGACATCGAAACCGTAGTGGAGAAGTGTTTTGGAGTAAAGACGACTTATGTGGGAGCGTGTGGCGTACGCGACCCCCATACCAATAGTGAATCGCTTGCGATATTCTTCTGCGCGGAGGCTTGGTGCGAGGGTGACTTACTGGCACAATTAATCCGCTCTATCAAAAAAGATGTTGCGCTTGAGTTGGGAATTTCGCCCAGGTATGTATATTTTCTGGATGAGAAAACGTTTCCAAAAACGACCAGTGGCAAGATACAACGGGGCAGGTTGAAAAATGATTTTGAACAGGGGGTTTTTCAATCCCAGATAAGAGAAAACGATATTTTGTTGCGCAATGACGACACCTTGCCAGCTTGGTTTTACACTTTTCATTGGCATCGATGTCGAGGTCAAATTTCGCAGTTAAACTCCATCGAAAATCTGGTGCTGCTTGACAACGGCGATGAATTTGCCCGCGACGCTTATCACGCGCTTACCTTTCTTGGATGCATGGTGAATCGCGTCTTTGTTGATGTTGGCGATGCTACTGATTTCGTTACGGTATTGGATGATTTGAGTCTGAAAAATAAGGCTTCTTATATTTTATATTTTGCCAACAATTTCAGTGAAGCCCCGCCCAGCGATACTCTCGATGACCCGACGATCAGATGTTTAATCAAGGCTTTTGGCTCTTTAAATAATGGCTCTGTAACGAATGACTCCTTAAACAGTACAGTCAATTTGTATTTTGTCACTCGAACAGCGCAAAAAGTATTACCAGACGATTCCGTCGCGCCAGCGCAAGCATTGATTCCTGCACTGGTAAGAGTGATTGGACAAGAACTCCCTAATATTCATGCCTGCCACCTGGATTTCGATGCAGAGTCCACTGCGGATGCTCGTCACCTGGTTAGCGAAATCATGCTAGATAAGAAACCGCGACAGGTTGCGTTTAGAAAAGGGCGGAGGTATGTGCTCGGTTTGCGTCCGCTTGCGTTGTCTAATTTCAAACAGCAAGACCCGCCACCACTGCTTGTTAATGGGTTTTATATTGTTACCGGGGGATTGGGAGGTGTTGGCAAACAAGTCAGTCAATTACTTCTGAATGAATTCCAGATGAAATTGTTGATTCTGGGGCGATCGCCTCGTGAACAGGTTGAAGACAGCGAATCATGGCGCGAGTTATCGAGCCTGGGAGCAGTGGTGTATCGGCAAATGGACCACTGGTGTCAGAAACGTCTGGACGATTTGGTCAAGGAGCTTATCGAGACTTTTGCTTGTTCCCTGCAAGGTGTTTTTCACCTGGCTGGCGTCTATCGATCTCTCGCCCTGCAAGACGAAAGCGCGTCGACTTTCAAAAGTGCAACCGAAGCGAAAGTGGCGGCAACGAACATGTTGGTGCGTACTCTTCAGGCAAATAATCCGCAAGGGTTGTTTGTGGGGTTCTCCTCTGTTCTAAGCTTTTTTGGCGGCGCTTATGTGGGAGCTTATGCAGCGGGCAATCGCTATTTGGAAAATGTGGTTCGCACGCTAAGAGACACAACAGCACTGAAAAGTTTTTGTCTGGTTTGGAGTTATTGGGATAATTTGGGAATGAGCCAGGGCTACAGGAGTTCATCTTCCCAGGGCTTCGAGTTCATGCGCAGCAAGCAAGCTTTGTATTCAATGCTCGCAGCACTCAAATGTGATGAAGCGGTCACCGTGATTGGCCTCGATCCCAGTCAAACATATATTTCTAAGCATTTTAATCAAGCGCCGGAGCCGCTTTGTAGATTATTGGCGTTTTACCCACGGGCTGGGGTTGACGAGACAGGCAGACATATCGGGGCGAAATCCTTGGCGACATTCACCGACCAGGGAGGCGCAACAGTTCCGTGTCAAGTCATTCCGCTGGATGTCATGCCAATGACAATGAATGGTGAAGTCGATATCGCGATATTGCGGGAACGTTTTGTCGATCAAGCCTCCATGGGAGTGAAAAACTATGCGCGTAATGGATGTGAAAAGATTCTGGTTGGTCTTTGGCAGGAAGCGCTTGAAGAGGAAGTGATCGGTATTGATGATAATTTTTTTGAAGTGGGAGGGAACTCAATATCGATGACAGTACTTCTCGCGAAGATGGCCAGGGCCTTTGCCAGAGAATTTACCATTATGGATTTTTTCAATTACCCAAACATAAAGCAAATGGCGAAACACATCGAGGAAAATCGTATCGAGCCTGCTACTACCAAAACACCCGCGGTTGCATCTAGAAGAAAACAACTGGAAAAACGTTTGTTACTAAAGAAGCAACGCTCCGCATTGTCTGAGTAATAAAATTTTCCTGATTTTTAAAATATACGTGTTATTTCGAGTCTTTTATGTCGAATCAAAGTGTTGCAATCATCGGAATATCCGGCCGTTTTGGTAGCGCCGGCGACCTCTTGTCTTTCTACAAAAAAATTTGGGCGGGTGAGGAACTGATTTCCCATTTTAGCGAAGAGCAGTTGCGCCAAAAAGGCGTTGACAGCGAACAACTGCAAAATAAAAACTATGTGCGCTCCGGTGGCCCTTTGGTGGAAGCGGAGTGTTTTGATGCGGAGTTTTTTAAATACTCCGCACGTGAAGCGCAAATGATGGACCCCCAGCAGCGTTTATTTTTGGAGTGCGCATGGGAGGCCATTGAGCACGCGGGTTACAACGTCGCGGATTTAACCATACCCGTTGGCGTATTTGCCGGCGCTTCAGTAAATACGTACCTGTTGGATAATTTATTAAAACGACGGATTGATGTGGATCTGGATTTCATGAATTTCGTCGAAATGCGTCTGGCGAGTGATAAGGATTTTTTGGCCACCCGTGTTGCTTACAAACTGAATCTCACGGGCCCAGCATTCACCTTGCAATCGGCCTGTTCGACTTCCCTGCTCGCAGTTCATACCGCGTGTCAAAACCTGCTCAATGGCGAGTGCGATATGGCACTCGCCGGCGCGGTGACGGTACTTTACCCCGCAATGGAGGGCTATACCCACAAGCTTGGTGGCATGGTGTCTGCCGATGGTCACTGCCGGGCGTTTTCTGCGGAATCATCCGGAACCGTTTTCGGGAGTGGTCTCGGAGTGGTGTTGTTAAAGCGATTAGATGAGGCGTTGGAGGATGGGGACAATATACTCGCCGTCATAAAGGGCAGCGCGGTGAACAACGATGGAGCGCAGAAACCCAGTTACACCGCTCCCAGTCTGGATAGGCAGGCCGAAGTAGTCGCCGATGCTCTGGTGTTGTCAGAAGTCGATGCGGAATCCATCGGCTACGTGGAAGCCCACGGTACAGGTACACCGATCGGAGATCCAATCGAGGTCGCGGCGTTGACCCAGGCATTCAGGGAATTTACGGATAAGAAACAGTACTGCGCTCTGGGCTCCGTGAAAAGTAATATCGGCCATATGGATGTGGCTTCCGGTATGGCGAGTTTAATCAAATGTATTTTGATTTTGCAGCATGGTGAGATCCCACCTAGCCTCCATTGCAGCGAATCCAATCCGAAAATAAATTTCCGGGACAGTCCTTTTTTTCTCAATACAGCGCTGCGTCCTTTTCCGCAAACACAGGGGCTGCGCCGAGTGGGTGTGACTTCGCTGGGCGTGGGCGGTACCAATGTGCATATTATATTGGAAGAAGCACCCGCTGCACGGATTCTTCCCGAGGAAGGGGAAGCGAGTAACGACGCACCACAAATGGTGCTTTTATCCGCCAAAACCCGCGAGGCCCTTGCTCGCGCTACGAAGGGCCTGGCCGAACATTTACAGAACGAGGCGGGTATCGCTCTTGCGAATGTTGCGTACACCACCCAGGTGGGACGTCAGGCCTTCAAGTACCGGAAGGCGTTTATTTGCAATGATACAGAAGATTTGCAAAATCAATTGCTTGACTTTCATGACGAGAGCCTTAATGGAGAGGCGGTCAATGTCGTAGAGGAAAAACCACTTTTGCACATCCTCTTGCCAGGTTTGGACGCGCAGGAAAAGGGAGTACAGGAACTGGGCACACTGGAGCTGAGTCAGTACTTTTCTCTTTATGCCAGGGATGGCGGATTTCGGCAAAGCCTTGATGTTTGCATCCAGGCGTGGAATGAGCTGTGTGAACAACTGAACCAGCAGCACTATGCGCTGGCACTTCCTGCAAGCCCGGCGAACGCAGCAGATTGGTGGCTGCAGCACAGCAAGAATTCGTTTGTACCCGCATGGGCTGTCACCTATGCGCTGTTGAACTGGGTGCTGGAACAAGGGGTCATGCCCGAATGTATCGCTGTCACGGGGTCTGCGGAAACGGCTGCAGCGGCCGTGCTGCAAAGACTTTCGCTGCATTCAGCGTTGGCGTGCGCTGCGCTTGAGCGGACCGATTTCGATTCCGGGAGAACGCTTGAAGCGCTGGAGGGAATTACCCGCGATTTGCCTCCGGAGTCTTCCGTGCCAGGCATTGCCTTATTGATCTTGCGCCAGGACGAGTGGAAGCGAGTTGAGTCGACGGGCGATCACTTTTCCTTGTTGGGTCACTCGGGGGCGGACGAACCTGTTGACCCGGTTTTATGGGAGCGCTTAGCCAAGAAGGATACACACACCATATTTTTATGCCTGATGTCTTTGGTGAAAGGCCCATTACTTAGTGATGTTGGCGTGAATGCGTCTCGAGCGATCTGGCTTCAGGTCGCCAGCAGCAAGAGCGGGCACGAACCCGAACCCGGTGCCAAAAGCCTTCAGCAACAGTGGCCTACTGTTCTCTCAACATTGTGGCAACAGGGTGTCGAAATCAATTGGTCCAGGCAGCGCCGCCGGGGTCGACGCATTGTGCTACCCACTTATCCCTTTGCAAAAACACGCTTTTGTTATCTGGACGAACCCGCATCGACCGCAGCCACAACAAGCCCATCCCGCGTACAAGCGCATTCCCACGCGCTGTTTTCCAATTGGATGGCTAGCGCCACTTCCCACACTTACCTGTACGAAAGCGACATCGGCTTAGCACAATTCCCCTGGCTGGATGAACACCGTGTTTACGGTCAGGCGATTGTGCCGGGCTCCTTCCACATATCGGCGGTACTCGCGGCGATGGAAATCCAGTTGGATGAAAGCCCGCTCACCCTCAGCAATATTCGTTTTGCGAAAGCCCTGTTTGTCGACCCAAACGACGTGCGAAAATTGCAAATTGTGGTGCGGCCTGACGACGCCAGCGAACAAGAGCTTGAGTACAAACTGCTAAGCAGTCCAGGCGATCAGTGCAAGGAAAGCAATTCGTGGACCCTGCACAGCCAGGGACGAATCGTTAAAAATGCGGAAAATGTGAGGCCCGATTGCGAGGCGATCACGCCCCTAGCGACGCTGCAACAACGCTGTCGACGCTCTGTTTCCCGGGATCTTTTTTATCGCAACGGCCTGATAAAAGGCTTCGAATGGCGCGGTGACTTCCGCTCCCTGGCCGAGTTGTGGTTGGGCGAGGGCGAAGGCCTGGCCCGCTTGCAATACAGCGCTCAACTGGCGAGCGAGATAGGGGCGCATACTATTCACCCCGCCATCCTGGATGCCTGTTTGCAGCCCTTCCTGTTGCCGATATTCGAAGATGTCGTCAGCCATGACGAGAAGCAACCCCATATTCCTCTCAGCATCGATCGCCTGGTGTGGTATCGGCGACCCACAGCACAATTGTGGATCCACGACCGCCTGCGCGATGAATATACTCCGGGTGCGAAACACCTGTGTGTCGACATGGTGATTTACGACAGCCGGGGTACACCAGTGATGAAGCTCGACACTCTGCGGGCCTTGCGGATGTCCCGGGAGCAATTGCGTGCGGCGGAAGATGCACTCCAGTCGGACCGGCACGAGCTTCCGCAGCAGAACCCAACCCCACAACACCACGCTATTCCGGATTGCCTTTACCGGCCGGTTTGGCAAGCAACCCCCGTCCCCGAATCTGGCCCGCAGCGGCAAACGGGGCAGGTCATCGTGGTTGAGCATGGTGAGGACCCCTGGGGATTGGGCGGACTGATCGAGCAGTACTACCTTGAGCGTCTGCAGACTGAAGCGGATTCGGGCTCTACTGTCATACGCTTTATGCCGGGTGTTGAGCCAGCGGATTTTGACGCGCTGGCTCGGGATCTGGGTGAAGGGAGCATCATTTACTTTTTGGGTGGACTGCCGCGGCGGCAGGATTATCATGCCTGGCAACAGCAGGCCATGGATGACCTGACTATGTTCGACAACACCCAGCGCGACGGCGTGTTTGCTCTGCTGAATATGACGCAGGCGCTTATCCGGCAAAAGAAAAATCGGCGTGTGGCACTCAGGATTGTCACCCAGGATCAGTATCAGATCACCGACACGGAGCAGGATCTGTATCCCTTCGGCGGCAGCCTGATTGGCTTTTCCAAGGTGCTCAGCCGCGAGCAACCCGGGATGGATGTGGCGTGCATAGACTTCAGCTCGGCTGAGTTGGGCTGCCTGGGGGCCAATCGGCAAGCGGCCAATCGATTCGTGGAATCCCTCACGGCAGAAAGCGGCAACGCGGATCTGCCCGAGGTGGCCTGGCGCAAGGGACTGCGCTTTAGCAAGCGTTTTATTCGGTTCACCAATCTGCAAGCGTCGGAGAGCACCAGCCATTTTCGCCAGCGCGGTGTGTATTTGATTATTGGTGGGGCAGGGGGCGTTGGCGTCGAACTGAGCTTGCTGTTGGCGCGGGAATATCATGCGCGTCTGGTGTGGGTTGGACGGCGTTCCACGTCGCCGGCAATCGAGGCCAACATCGCCCGGGTGGAACGCGCCGGGGGACAAGTCCTGTACTTGTCGGCCGATGCCTGTGACCTGCAGCAGATGAGCGTGGTGCGTGCTCGCATTCAAGCGCACTTCGGTGATTTGCACGGCGCCGTGCATTCGGCATTGGTATTGCGCGACCACAGCATCGATAAAATGTCCTACCAGGCTTATCGCCAGGCCTTCGATATCAAAGCTCGCGCTGCCCTAGTCCTGAACGCGATCACCCGTGAACAAAAGTTGGATTTTATCGCCTGGTTTTCCTCGGAAAATGCCATTCGCGGCTGGCATGGCTTGAGCAACTATGTGGCGGGCTGCAGTTTTAAAGACAACTACGGCCACTACTTGCGAACTCGCCACCAACGCCCGGTAACGGTATTTAACTGGGGCTTTTGGGGTGAATCCGGCATTGCTTCCCAAGCGTCAATTCGCAAGCTTATCGAAAAGCAAGGCATTCTCCCCATGAGCAACGAAGAAGGTCTCGGGGTTTTCACCGCGTCAGTGGATCGCGGTGACCTGGGGCAACTGCTGGTGACGCGGGTCAATGCGCACGTGCATTCTCAGTTGGGCATTGATGACAAAAGCGAAATCCGTGAATTGCGTGCCGAACTGCCGGATACGATGGCCCGCTTGCGCACAGTCCTGGCGCACAGCCAACAAGGCCGATCCAAACCCGGTGATCTGTTGCCATGGCTGGCAGAGCTCCACACATACGTGCACTTGCTTGCACTTGCACTTTTTCGCGCTTGGGGTCAGCAGGTGGTGCCCCACGGGAATTATCGCCGCGATACCTTGATGCGCCAGGGGCAGATCCAGGAAAAATTCCTGCCCCTGATCGTTGCCATGGAAAACATGCTGGTTAAGGCGGGTTATCTGACGCTGGAAAAAGCAACCTGGACGGGTAGCTATAACGATGCAGCAGAAGCGATGTCCACCTGGGACCGTGATCGCGCCCGCACAGCGCTGCTGGAGAAGCATCCACAAGCCGGAAATTGGCTAAAGCTTGTCGATGTTTGTGTCGAGCACTTTGCCACGGTGTGTCGGGGCGAAACCAGAGCCACGGATGTGTTGTTCCCGAAGGGGTCCAACGCGCTGGTGGAAAATATTTATCGCGGCAATGCGGTGTCGGATTTTTTCAACAGTATGCTCTGTGATGCGCTGGAATGCTTTATTGCAGAGCGCTTGAGGCAGGGTGCGGAACGCGTGAGCGTACTCGAATTTGGCGCGGGTACCGGGAGTACCAGCAGAATGGTTCTGCAGCGAATCGCGCAAAAATTCGGGCCATCGTTATCACGACTCCGCTACGTCTACACCGATGTTTCCCCGCATTTCACCCATCTGGCCCAGCAGCAGATGGCCAATGAATATCCCTTCACGGAATTTCAAACCTTTGACATGGAAAAAGACCCCCGCCAACAGAGCCTTGAAGAGGGTGATTTTGATCTGGTGTTTGGTACCAACGTGATTCACGTCGCGGCCGATGTGTCCGCCACCCTCGACCACTTGAAATGCCTGTTGAAGAAACGCGGCGTTTTATTGCTTAACGAACTGACCGCGATCAACGATGTGTGGACCTTAACCTTTGGTTTACTGGACGGTTGGTGGCGCTCCCGCGACCCATGGTTGCGTATCGACGACACCCCCCTGCTGAACATTCCCACCTGGAAAACCCTGCTGTCTGCGCAAGGTTTGACTTCGGTGAGCGTCATCACCCAGGCTCAAGCCAACGCCGGGGAACAAGCACCACAGGCGCTTATCCTGGCTGAAAGTGATGGCTTTGTGCATCGCCCGGCAGAAAAATCCGGGCAAACAGCATCCCTTGCCAGGGAAAGCGCAAATAGTCAGGCGGCGATTCCACCCACCGCGGTGTTGCAAAAGCAAAATGACCCGGGGTCATTGACTTTTGAGCAAGTAGCCGCGGCGGAAACAGCCGCTCGCTTCGATCTGTTGCTGCGCTATTTAAAGGAAAAGGTGGCGGCGGTGCTGAAGATCGCCCCGCAGTCCATCGCCGCTGACAAGCCTTTGGGTGATTTGGGCATGGACTCTTTAATCGTGCTGGACTTCTGCGATGAGTTGAGTCGCGAAATGGCATCGCGCATCCCAACTACCATGATTTTTGATTACCCCACCCTGGCGTTGATGTGCGAATACTTGGTGGAAAAAATCCTCCAATGGCCCGCCGCCGACGCCCCCCCTCCACCAGCACTTTCATCCGGTGAAAGGGATTTATCCGCTAGCCCCGCGTGGCCTCTTGCCGACCTTGATCAGGCTGCCGCCACAAACACAAGCGAGTTGAATACCCCTGAGCCGAGCCCGGCAGATGATGCGTTGGATGCGATGTCGGCAGAAGAAATTAATCGTCTCCTTGAGGCTGAACTGGAAATCTGACATGAAACGAACAATGACCACTGACGATGATATCAGCCAACAAAAACGGGCTCTAAAAAAAATAAGGGCGCTGAAAGCTGAAATTACACGCTCTCAGAATCGTACACAGGCGCCCATCGCCATTGTGGGTATGGGTTGCCGTTTTCCAGGAAAAATAAATTCGCCGGGGGATTTTTGGCAAGCACTGGCGAGTTCCCGTGACTGTATCGATGATATTCCCGCTTCGCGCTGGAATATCGACGACTATTTTCATCCGGACCCCGCCATCTCCGGTAAAATGTATGTGCGCCAAGGGGGGTTTTTGGAGAATGTCGATCAGTTTGACCACGAATTTTTCGGCCTCTCTTATCGCGAAGCCTGCAGTATGGACCCGCAACAGCGGCTCGCGCTGGAAGTCACTTGGGACGCCCTGGAAGATGCGGCCATAGATCCGCACAGTTTGGCTGGCAGCAACACCGGTTTTTTCCTTGGCGTGTGTACCCAGGATTACGCGCGCTACAGCCTGCATTCGCACAACCCGGAAAACATCGATGTGTATTCCTTTACCGGAAATGCGCCCAGCATCGCCTCCGGGCGTCTCGCCAATATTCTAGATATACACGGCCCGGCAATCAGCGTTGATACGGCCTGTTCTTCCTCCCTGGTCGCAGTGCATATGGCGGTGCAAAGCTTGCGCTCCGGCGAAAGTAACCTCGTGCTTGCGGGTGGGGTCAACGTTATTCTGAGCCCGGAGAACTTTATTTATTTTTGCAAGGTCAACGCGCTCTCGCCGGATGCCCGCTGCAAAACCTTTGACGACTCGGCCAATGGTTACGTGCGTTCCGAGGGCTGCGGCGTGGTGGTGATGAAATTACTCTCCCAGGCCATTAGCGATGGCGACCCGATCCGCGGCATCATTCGCGGCAGTGCCCTCAATCAGGATGGCAAGAGCCACGACCTCACCGCGCCCAACGGGACGGCGCAACGCCACTTGATCAGGCAGGCTCTGCAAAATGCCAATCTGCAGGCGCGGGACATCGCCTATGTGGAGACCCATGGCACCGGTACTCCCCTGGGTGACCCCATCGAAATTGGCGCGTTGGCCGAGGTGTACGGCGAACACAGGCCGGCGGAGGCGCCTTTGCTGCTGGGAGCAGTGAAGAGCAATATCGGTCATACCGAAGCCGCTTCGGGCATGGCGGGGCTAATCAAGACCGTGTTGTGCCTCGAACATGGCCGGGTGCCCGCAAACTTGCATTTCCAACAACCCAACCGGCAGATTCAATGGGAAACACTGCCTTTGCGCGTGGTGGATAGCAGTGTGGAATGGCCGGCCTGGGCGCCGACAAGAAGAGCGGGCATCAGCGCATTTGGTTTCAGTGGCACCAATGCCCATCTGATACTGGAGCAGGCATCCGTTACTGAAAATCATCACGATACGGGGAGCGGCGCAACAGCCCCCCCGCGACGCAGCGTTTTCCAGCGTAAATCCTGCTGGTTGACGCGGCCCGAAGCCAGCCCGGTAAACAAGCAGCAAGTGGTAAGCCACGAGCAGGAACACAGGCAAGCGGTTTGTCACCCGCTTTTGGGACGGCCGTTCTACCACTGTCTTTCGCCGCATCGCTGCTATGAGTCCTTGATCGAGCTGCAACATTTGGCGTACTTGCGCGGACATCCGGTGTGGGGAAAAATCGTTTTGCCCGGCTCGGCGTATGTCGAAATGGCGCTCAGCGCCGCCATGGGGGAAAGCGGCAGGGAGCGTGTCGCCATCGACAATATCTTTTATGAAGAAGCCTTCGTCTTGCACAGCGAGGCAGGTGCGGTGCAGCGCCTGCAAATGTCCCTGAGCGAAGGTGAAGAGGGGAAAGTGCAATTTCAGATATGCAGCCTCGCCAACACCGATGCCAACGGCAATCCCACCTGGTTACGCCACGCCAGTGGCAGTTTCTATGGGGCAGAGAAAACGCCGCCCCGACCCGAGGACCGCGCTTCCGTCCAATTGCGTTGTCAGCGTCACTTCGACGCCACGGCTTTTTACCAAACCCTCGAAAAAGCAGGGTACACCTACGGCAGCGACCACCAGGGCATCCGCAATGCCTGGTTGGGGGAGGGGGAGATTCTCTGTGAGCTGGGCATGCCGGAGTCGTTGCTTTACCAGCCACAGAGTCCGGCAGAACGCTACTTTTTTCATCCCGCGGTCTTGGATTCCTGTTACCAGCCGCTGCTGATGTTGCTGCCAGAAGTGGCAAAGGACCAGATGTACGTGACGCTGGCGAAAGAGCAAGTGATTGTCTACGCGGCGCCGTCAAGCCGACTTTGGGTTCACACCCGCCGGCGACTGGAGCCTGATATTGATCCTATGATGATCAAGGCGGACGTAAGTATTTGTGACGATGAAGGCAATGTTGTTGCAGAGACTTTGGGTTATGTGATGGCACGCACGGCAGCGAAACGCCTGGATTCATCCGAACCAACGCTAAATGATGGCCCCGTGGACAGCCACCTGTACCAGACCTGCTGGCAGGCACTGGCGGCGCCCGCTTTTCCAGGGACAGCCAACACCGGCAATGGGGCATCCTCGCCCCTCGGCTCAGACGAACTGACGTTGATTCTGGCGGATCGGCAGGGCTACGGTCTGGCACTCTGTGCGCAATGGGTGGAACAGGGGCGAAGTTGTGTGCTTTGGCATAGGGGAGAATGGTTGAACCGGCTGGCCACAGCGCCGCAATGGGCTCTTTCGGGAGGAGATACCCAGGACTTTAGTGAAGCGTTCGAGCAACTGCGCAACCAGGCTTCGTCCAAGGACGAGGTCGCCCAAATCATTTATGCCTGGAGTTTAGACGACACCCTGCCAACATCGGCCGGGACCGCCGTCGAAAGCCCGGGCATGGTATCCCTGGTGGCGTTATTGCAATGTTTGCTGAACCAGGGAATAGCGTGCCGAGTCACGGTTTTGACCCATGGAGCACAGCAGGTCAGCTCGAACCGGATTGACCCCGCCCCAGCCTCATCAGAACAAGAAGAAGTGAATCCATTGCAGGCCTTGTACTGGGGCTTTGTGGACAGCGCACAGGAAGAACTGGCTCAGAGCCCCATGCCTGGATTGCGTTTGCGCTGTATGGATATCGATTTTCCACACCATCAGGATGAAAGCATCAAGGGCTTGTTGCCGGCATTGTTTTGCCAGCAAAGCGAAAGCTCCCTCAGCCTGCGCAATGGCGTGTTCTACGCGCCTCGAGTCCGTGTTTTGGAACATCAGCCCGGGCCTCTTGCCTTGCGCTTGGCGCGGCGTGGCGACCTCTCCTCGCTAAGCTGGGTCCCGCAGCCGAGGAGGGGCCTGCAAGCGAACCAGGTCGAAGTGGAAACGCTCGCCATCGGCCTGAACCTGCGTGATATCTTCGATGCTCTGGGTTTGCATCCAAGGCAGCTGGAACAGTTTGGCCTGGAATGCAGTGGCCGGGTGACGGCCGTAGGTGAGGGCGTCACACGTGTCGCGGTGGGTGATTCCGTAATTGCATTCGGCACAGGCTGTTTCGCGCAATTCACCAACGTCGACGAGGATCGCGTGGCGCGTCTTCCCGGGGGGATGAGTTGGGAGCAGGGCGCGACGCTACCCATCGCCTTTCTCACCGCTGCTTACGCGTTGACGCAATGCGCGCGCATTCAGCCCGGAGAGCGGGTACTGATTCATGCCGCCGCCGGGGGGGTGGGGATGGCCGCTGTGCAGCTGGCTCTGAATGCTGGGGCAGAGGTGTTTGCCACCGCCAGTGAATCCAAATTGGAGAGTTTGCGCGCCCTTGGGGTGAAGCATATCAGTGATTCCCGACGCCTGAGCTTCCTCGACGATGTGAACCGCTGGACCCGCAACGAGGGTGTCGACGTCGTACTCAATAGTCTGGCTGACGAGTTTATCGACAAGAGTGTCGAGGCCCTCAGAAGCGGAGGGCGCTTTATCGAAATCGGTTTGCGCGGCTGGTCCCAGCAAACCATGAAAGCGCGGCGACCCGATGTGGATTACCACCTCGTGAATTTAATGGCCAAATGGGAAAGTGATGGCGGCGACATCAGAAATCTGTTGGATGAGGTACTTGCAATGTTTGCTCGTGGCGAACTCCAGGCGCTACCTGTGGAAAGCTTTGGCTCCATCGAGGTGGAAGCGGCATTTCGCCATATGCAGCAGGGAAAACATATCGGTAAAGTGGTGATTCGCCAAACTGCAGACGCCAGTATTGTCGAAGGCCGTAACGGGAAAGCTTATGACGCAGCTGCTCATGACAGCGTTGCCAAAGAGCGCACCCAACTGATTAGCGGCGGTTTGGGGGCTATTGGTCTCAAGGTGGCCGAATATCTTGTGGGCCAGGGTCATCGCAATATTGCCCTGCTTTCCCGTCGTCCGCCCGACGCAAAAGCAGAAAACGCGCTGGCGGCGTTCAGAGATAGGGGCGCTCGGGTCGAGCTGTATAGCGTTGATATTGCCGCTCCCCAACTGGCGGAGACATTGGAAGACATCCGGCACAAACACGGGCCCATTACCGGGATATACCACTGTGCCGGTTTCGCAGACAACAAACCGATCCGGGATCTCGATGCCGGGAATTTGCAGCGGGTGTTTCGTGCCAAAGTCGCCGGCACCTGGCAATTGCATCGCCTCACCCTGAATGACTCATTGAATCACTTTGTTCTGTTTTCGTCGGCCGCCACCATGCTCGGTTCGGCCGGCGCCGCCAACTACGCTGCCGCCAACGCCTTTCTCAACGGTTTTGCCCAATACCGTAACGCCATCGGTCTGCCCGCTGTCTCTCTGGCCTGGGGGCCATGGGCCGGAACGGGCATGTACCAGGATCTCTCCCAGGCCAATCGCCAGCGATTGCAACGTGATGGTTGGCGCATTATCGATGATCAACAAAATTTGTCCCATCTCAGCCAATTGCAAGCGCGTCAAGGTGTGATTGGGGTTCTTTCAATCGATTGGTCGCAATGGCTGAAGCGCAAGCAAAGCGACGACAAGCGCGCGGTGTTTGCCGCACTCCAGGAGCCCGGTCCCGTAAGTAAGTCGAGGCCGAAAACGGGCAAAACCAACGAGGTGTCCCGGCCTGCTCTTTCCCGGTTGGCGTCAAACGCAGTCAAGCCAGGAGACTCTGCCTGGATCAACGAATTGAAACAGCGTCCCCGACAAGAAAGCCAACAATGGATGGAGGACTTTTTGCGCGGCGAATTCGCGGACGTTCTGGCCCTGGAGTACAACGAGGTGGACATGAGGCAGGGATTTTTTGACTTGGGCCTGGACTCGCTGACCTCGATCGAGTTTCGCAATAAATTGCAAAGTCGCCTTGGGCGAAAACTGCCGGTTACCCTTTTTTACGATTATCCCACTGTGCTTGGCCTGGCAGATTTTCTGTTGACGCACTTCGGTATAGCCACGGAGCAGCAAGCACTCACCGGTACTTCCGATTCTGCAACAGAGAACGCACCAAAGAATAACGGCGCGGAACCGCAGCCGGAGGCGTTCCAGCGTATTGCTGAGGCCTCCGATTTGGAACTGCTCAATGAATTGATGAGGAAGTAGTGCCATGTTTGATGATTTGACTTCGTTTTCAGCGATCAAACTTGCCCACCTGGCGAAAACTGCGCGGCAACAAACCCGTGTACAAGAACCCATTGCCATAATCGGCAGCGCCTGCCGCTTTCCCGGTGGCGCCAGCAGTACCGATCGTTATTGGGATTTGTTGCACACGGGCAAAAGCGGCATCGTTCCGGTTCCTCCCTCCCGTTGGGACAGTTGCCAATACCATTCCGAAGACATCGGTACACCCGGCAAGATATACAGCCGCTGCGGCGGATTTATCGAGCTACCCGAGGCTTTTGACGCGGCTTTTTTTAATATCTCCAGCCGTGAGGCTGTGTCTGTCGATCCACAGCAGCGCCTGATTTTGGAAACCGCGTGGGAAGCCCTGGAAAACGCGGCCTGTGCGCCAGGCAGTCTCGCGTCGGCTCGTTGCGGTGTGTTCATTGGCATGTTTGGTTGTGACTACATGCTTGAACTGATGGCGCGACCCGCTGAGGCAATTGGTGCCTATATGGGAATTGGCAATTACCACAGCCTCACTCCGGGGCGGATCGCGCATTTTCTCGGTTTACACGGGCCGGGTATCGCGGTGGATGCTGCTTGTGCCTCATCGCTGGTTTCGGTGCATCTGGCAACACAAAGCCTGCGCAATGGCGAGAGTGATATTGCCCTGGCCGGCGGCACCCACAGCATTTTAACTCCAGAGTTCAGTATTAGTTATTGCAGAGCACACATGCTATCGCGCAGTGGACGCTGTTCGGCCTTTGATAATCGCGCGGATGGCTTTGTACGCGGCGAAGGGGCCGGCTTGGTGGTGTTAAAGCGTTTGTCCGATGCGATTGCCGACCGCGATAATATTCTCGCCCTGATTCGCGGCAGCGCGGTGAACCAGGACGGCGCGACCAGCAGCCTGACGGTTCCCAACGGTATGGCACAGCAGAGAGTCATGCGTGCCGCGCTGGAAAACGCCCATCTTACGGCGGCCAAAGTGGGATATGTGGAGGCCCACGGTACCGGTACACCCATCGGTGACCCCATTGAATTTGCTGCCTTGAAAGCCGTTTACGGGGCAGGGCGCCGGGCGGATTCCCCGCTATATGTGGGCGCAGTCAAAACCAATATCGGCCACCTTGAGGGCGCGGCGGGAATTGCCGGGCTGATCAAGGCGTCGCTGACACTGCATCACAAGCTTATCCCGCCGACCCTGAATTTCGAAAAGCCCAATGAGCATATTGATTGGGCGGACGCCAATATACACATCAACACTAAGCCTGAACCCTGGCATTCGTCATCACCTCGTTTCGCCGCGATCAGCGCATTTGGCCTTAACGGCACCAATGCGCATGTCATTCTGGAACAGGCTCCGGCGCTGCAGGCGTCGATGTCTGTGGGCTCCTCCACCCCGGCTTTACCCAGGGCCGAGGCACCCACCTGTCACCTTCTGGCTTTTTCTGCCAAGTCCGATGATGCCCTGCTTGGTTTGGCGGAGCGCTATGCCGACCACTTGCAGCACAACCCCGGGACGAAAATCGAAGACTTTTGCTTCACGCTGAATCGAGGGCGCAACCACTTTTCCCGGCGCTGTGCGCTGGTGGCCGCTTCCCGGGAGACATTGGAACATCAGCTTCGTCAACTTGCCGACCCGGCTGGCAGCGAACCCGCAAAGCAGGAGGAGCAAGCCGGGGCAGCTAGGCATGGCGAAGGTGTTTACCGGCAAACCCGCCCCTGTTCGACACTGCTTCTCTTCCCCGGTGAGTCGCAGGGGCCAGAACCCTTCTTTCGCCAACTTTATGCTCACCAGGTGGCATTTCGCGAGGCAGTGGACGCCTGTTTGGCCGCACTGAGGGAAATGGAAAGTCACCTCTCCGAGGAAGATACCACCCATCAGGGCGACGCGACGAAAGACTGCATTCCCGGCTACGCTCGCACGTTTATCTGGCAGTATGCTCTTGCCCGAATGTGGCTTGCGCTTAACCTTCGACCCACCGGACTGGCGGTGCAGGCAGAAGGTATTTTCCCGGCCCGGTGTATTGCCGGGCATTGGTCCTTGGGCGAGGCTTTGTTGCATGCCCGTGAAGGGGCCTGGCCCAAAGACCTGGTGGCGGGCCAGCACGACGGGGAATACAAGATTCTGTTTGTCGATTATCCGCAGACCCACTGGCAGGCTGAGCCAGACGCCATTCTGGTGGCCTGCGGGGATCAAACCGAGCGCGTGCACCACAACGCCGAGTTCTGTCGAGATTGGCGCAGCTATCTGGCCTTGCTTGCCCGCCTTTACAGTGCCGGTGTCGATATTGACTGGCTGCAATTCACTCAAAGTCAGGTCAAGCATCGAACCTGCTTGCGCTTACCGACCTATGCTTTTTCGCGCACGCGGTATTGGGTGGAGGCCCGGGAGCGCCATCCAAAAGCGCCATCACAGAACCTGCACAGCCTGATACAGCGGCGAAACGCCGACGCCAGCCCGGGGGAGTGCTCGTTCAGCACAGACTTTGGCGGCGACGAATTTATCTTTCAGGAACATCAGGTCAACCAGCAAAAAGTGATGCCCGCCACGGCCTACCTGGAGATGGCTCGGGCAGCCGGTGAGCGGGTCGTCCCATCCGCCACCAAAGGCACGAGGAACAAGCGGGTGGTCGCCCTGCGGGATGTGTCTTGGCAGCGCCCTTTCGTTATTGGTGAGCAAGCCCAAAGCGTGTCGATACGACTGCAGTCCGATACCACCAGCGGGGCCTGGAGTTTTACTTTTCAGGGGGGGCAAGCTGTCCAGATGTTGGCCCAGGGACGATTGGAGCTGGCTGCAGCTTATCCCGCTGCTCCACCCCAGCTCAACATCGCGGCGGAGCGCGATGCCCTCAGCGGGCAAGCCGGATATCACTATTTTAGTGGTGACTCATTCCGCACTTTCTATCGGCAGCGCGGTGTCACAACCGGCCCCCGCTTTCAGGCGCTAACCGAGGCACACAGCCGGGGAGAGCGGGCATTGGGCCGCCTAGAACTGGTGACCGATGAGCCGGAACACGAAGGGTTTGTGCTTCACCCGGGTATTCTCGATAGCGCCTTGCAAGTGATTGCCATGTTATTGCCCCAAGAGGAAAAAACGCCCTATCTGCCTGTTGGGGTGCAAGCGCTAGAGCTTTACGCAGCGCTTCCGCGGAGGGCCTGGGTGTTGGCGCAGTCAGCGACGGAGAGCGCGCAAAGCGATGAGCGAGCCTATGACTTGACGCTGACCGATAACGAGGGTAGGCCGGTTGCCCGGGTGCTGGGGCTGCGGGTAAAGCGCGCTCAGAATATGGCGTCAGCCAGCGCGCAGGAAAACTTTGTGAGCGAACCTCAAGGCGCTGCGACTTACTTCATCCCGATACTGCAACCGCAGCCGCTGAGCGATAGTGTCACGCCGGCGTTGCCAACCTCGGTTTTATTGTTTGATCAGGAGGATAGTCCTTTGAGAGCCCTGTTGGCGCAGCAGTTGGGGCAGCAACAGCTATGTGTCGCAGAGCCAGGTGCGGACTTTGCTCGCTTGCCAAATGGCGGTTTCTCACTCAACCCCGGGCGCGTCAGTGATTACCAAAGCTTGTTTCTGGCGCTGAAGAGTACTGAATTCGACCTGAATGCTTTCACCGTACTCTACACTCCGGCTTTTGGTCGTCCACTTTTTGATAATCCACTTTTTGATAGACCGGCTGTGTCAGCTACCGAACCGCGATCCCAAGCCCCACTATTGCCCCATGACTTTGACGCTAACTTTCGCAGTCTGGTTTGTCTCAGCCAGGCCATAAGCATCGCCGCGGAAGGTGCCGTGGTGGATCTTACGCTGGCAGTGGCCCGCGTGTCTGAATCCACGCCAATGGCACCTGGGATCGCCGCGCTGGTGGCCTTGTTTAAGACGCAAAACAAAGAGGATAACCGGCGCCAATGCCAACTGCTGGAAGTAGTGTTGCCGCCCCTTTCTCCCGCTGAACGAGCACAAACACTGGTGAAGCGGATTTGCAGCGAGTGGCGCCAGGTAAAACGACCGTATCACATTTACTACCGCGGCGATGGCCAGCGTTATTGCGCGCAATATCAGCGCCTGGACGCGAGTAAAGCTAGCGCGGCTGGCAAGCTGCCCATCGCGCAGCGCAGCCGGTTGGTGAACAGCCCGGTGATGATCAGCGGGGGAAACGGCGGATTGGCGCGGGTGTTTGCCGAATATCTCTATCGTGAGTATCAGGCCCGAGTTGTTCTTCTGGGCCGTTCGACGGCGTCGACGGATTTGCAGCGTTGGATAAAAAACCTGATACAGCCCGGACAGGGCGGAAGCGTCGAATACATCCAGGCGGACGTGTGTGATGTTAACCAGCTAGAGAGTGCACTTGAGCAGATTCGCGAGCGCCACGGCCCGATCAAGGGGGTGATCCACAGCGCCGCGCACATCCGGGACAGCTTATTGGTACACAAAACCCCGGTCGAGATCGACGCCGTTCTCAAGCCCAAATGTCTGGGCGCGAATCATCTCGATATGCTGACCGCTCGCGATGAACTGGCTTTTTTTGTCGTGTTTTCCTCTCTGGCGTCGGTGATGGGCAACCTGGGGCAGAGTGATTACGCCTATGGCAACGCGGTATTGGATCAGTTTGCCCTGCGGCGTCAACAGCGCGTGGAAAAGGGGCAGCGCCAGGGTTATAGTTTGTCACTCAACTGGCCAGCATGGCCCCTCGGGCTCGGGGTGGACGCTTCCGTGGCCGAGCGTCTGCGTGTGGAAACCGGCATGAGTGTGTTGCCGATCGCAGAGGGTGTGGCCGCTTTTGAGTGGGCACTGGCGGAACGCAAGTCCCCGCAGGTGTTGGTGTTTGCCGGCGAGTCAGCGGCCTTTTCCCGGCACATCAACCGCGTGCAGCACAAAGCCGAGGATGTGCAAGCGCATCCGCACAAGGCCGGGATGGACGGTTTGGGTTTGGATAGTGGGCTCGTACGCACACCGGTGGAAAGCTATTTACGGGATCTGTTGGCGGGCTTGCTGAATGTCCAGGCCGAGGCCATTCTTCCGGACGCTTCCTGGGAAAATTACTCTATTGATTCCATCACCATGATGGACATTACCCACGCCTTGGAACAGAAGCTGGGCAACCTGCCGAAAACCCTGTTGTTCGAACACAACACTTTTCAGCAACTGGCCGACTATCTCTGTCGTTCCCACGCTCAGGCCTTTGCCCAGGACGCAGTCGCCAATGCAGTGGATGCCGAGGCGGCGTCTTCCGATCCGGAACCTCACCTGGCTCCCGACCTCCATACGGAAGGTATGCCTGCAGGCAGATCGAGCGCGCCAGGCTCATCGGCCCGAGGCGCAGAAGCTCCCGATTTAACGTCACTTAGGGAGCGACCCGCTAACGCCATCGCGATTATTGGTATGAGCGGCCGCTATGCGCAAGCCGATGATGTAGACGAATTGTGGTCGCGATTGCAAAACGCGCAAGACTGTATCGAGGAAATTCCAGCAGCGCGTTGGGACCACCGCCGCTATTTCCACCCAGACAAGGGAAAAGAAGGAAAAACCAACGCCCGTTGGGGGGGCTTTGTGCGTAATGTGGATCATTTTGATCCGCAGTTTTTTGCCATTTCACCGCGCCAAGCGGAATGTATGGACCCCCAGGAACGCCTGTTTTTACAGAGTGCATACCATGCCATAGAGCACGCCGCGTATACTCGCGAACGCCTCGGCAGCCAAGTGGGTGTATTTGTCGGCGCGATGTATCTGGAATATCAGCTTTACGGTGCGCAAGCCGATGCGCTTGGCACACCCAGGGCCTTGAACGGCAGCGCGGCTTCGATTGCCAATCGGGTCTCCTACTATTGGGGCTTCGAGGGCCCCAGCATGGCGCTGGATACCATGTGCTCCTCATCGCTCACCGCGGTGCACCTTGCCTGCCAGAGTTTGCTCCGGGGGGAATGCAAGTACGCCTTGGCCGGCGGGGTGAACCTTTCCTTGCATCCCAACAAATATCTTATGCTCTCCCAGGGGCAGTTTGCCGCCAGTGACGGGCGTTGCAAGAGTTTTGGCAAAGGTGGAGACGGTTACGTGCCGGGCGAGGGGGTCGGCGCGTTTCTGCTAAAACCGCTGCGCGCCGCGCTGGCGGACGGTGACAATATCCTCGGAATTATCCGCGGTTCCGCAATCAACCACGGTGGCAAGGCCAGTGGTTTCACCGTGCCCAACCCCAAAGCGCAGGCCGCGGTGATCACCCAGGCATTGGAAAATGCCGGGATTCAGGCGCGCAGTATCAGTTACCTGGAGGCCCATGGCACGGGTACCGAGCTGGGCGACCCCGTGGAAATGAGCGCACTGTGTCGCGCATTTGAACAGCAAAGTGCGGACAAGCAGTATTGTGCCATCGGCTCGATCAAGTCCAATATCGGCCACTGCGAAAGTGCTTCCGGGGTCGCGGCGATGACCAAGGTACTTTTGCAACTCCAGCACCAACAACTTGCGCCGTCTTTGCACGCGGAGACCTCTAACCCGAACATTGATTTCGTCCATTCGCCTTTTGTTTTACAAAAGGCCCTTGCGCCCTGGCCCCGGCCTTGTGTCACAACCGGAGCCGAGACAGTGACATACCCGCGGCGCGCGGGCATTTCTTCTTTCGGCGCGGGCGGCGCTAATGCGCACATCATTATCGAAGAGTGGCCAGGCTCCATCGAAGAGCGGCAAGACCTCGCGCCGCCAGAGCACAACAAGCGGGGCGCGCTCGATAAGCAGGACCTTATCAATGGGCCCGCGCAACAACGCTATGCCTTTGTTTTTTCCGCGCGCTCAGCGGAGCGTTTGCACTGTGTGACGCAGCAGTTTTGCCGTTTTCTACACCGCGCTGATCGCGAGCCCCTGCGGGAGAGCGATGTTGCCTTCACCCTTCAGGAGGGGCGGGAAGCCATGGCTTGGCGACTGGCTGTGATCGCTGCAACGCTGCTGGAGCTGAGGAGCAAATTACAAGCATTTCAGCGGGCTTACCGGAATGACCCGGACGGCGAGTTGCAGGTGAGCGAACCCGGGGTTTTCGTCACCGGGCAGGTGGCGCCGCCCGTGGATAAGGGTTCACTCGACGCTAGGGTTCTGGAAAACGCCGTGACCGCCTGGGTACAAGGTGAAACCGTCAATTGGTTCGCCCTTCGGGCTGCGGCGCCCTGCAGGCGTATCCCCCTGCCTGGCTATCCGTTTTTAGCGCAACGATACTGGCCGGATTTGCCTCAGGTTGCTGGCGCCGTTCCGGAGCAGAGCGACTCCGGCCGGATTGACGCCGGCTCTCCCTGTCCTCTGGAAGGGAGCACACCGAGGCAAGCAAACCCGGAGGGAGAGCTGTATTGCTACCAGGAAGTGTGGCGGCCTTGCGAGACTGCCTTACCCGCTGAACAACCGTTTCAGGCCGTGCTGTGTTTTTTAAGTGGCCGTCACGAGCAAGAGCGGTTTGCCGCCGCATTTCGCGCGCAGTTTCCCCATACCACACTGGTGTTTATTGCCCAGAATAACCTGGGGGGCAAGGCGAATGTTTCACTTTCGCCAGAGAAGGTCTATT
The DNA here is from genome assembly GCA_019634095.1 of Cellvibrionaceae bacterium. Classification (GTDB taxonomy): domain Bacteria; phylum Pseudomonadota; class Gammaproteobacteria; order Pseudomonadales; family Cellvibrionaceae; genus JAHQVY01. Next base: position 26,656 of record JAHQVY010000298.1, on the reverse strand, counting down.
ACCTGGAGTCGTTGGACGCAGCCGGTTTTGCCAGCCTCTTCGGCAACATTCGCAGCGGGCTTGAGCAGATACAGGGGATTTTTTACCTGTGGCCCCTGCAAGACCAAAGGTTTTTGGAGGACGTTGCGAACCTGTTGACGCTAATACAATGCCTGGATGCCACTCCATGGCGCGATTTCCGCTTGCTGCTGGCTGCATCCTATCCGCGCACGAGGGCACGCTGCTATCCAGACGCCTGGTTGGCATTGAGTCCTTCCCTAAAAAAAATCTGCCCCGATATGTCGCTGGCAGGTTGTTTTTTCGAGTCGGCTATCGCGGACGCGGAGAATCTCGCACTGGACGAGGTCATCCCGGGCTTACTGCGGGAAATGTCGGCGCAAACACTGCACAGTAGCTTGTACCGCGGCAACCAACGCCATGAGCTACTGCGTGAACAGCAGTCACTACCCTTTGCCGAGGGCAGGGATGAGGTGCCGATTAAGCAAGGTGGAACCTACCTTATTACCGGTGGCTTAGGTGAACTGGGTTGGGTTTTCGCCCGCTATCTGGCCACGGCGGAGGTAAACCTGATATTAACGGGTCGCTCGGAGCTGGATCGGGAAAAACAACAACGCTTGCAAACCCTCGGCACTCGAGCGCTGTACTTACCCGTGGACCTGTGTGACCGGGAGGCGATGGTCGGCGCACTGGCTGAAGCGAGGTCCCGCTTTGGACAGATCCACGGCGTCATCCACGCCGCCGGGGTCGGGGACCGTCGCAGCCTTCTTGAAAAAAGCATGGTCGATATACAGTCTGTGCTCGGCCCCAAAATTGACGGAACCCTGTTGCTGGAGGATGTGTTAAGTTCCGAGCCGCTGGATTTTGTTTGCTATTTTTCCTCCCAGGCAGCGGTTCTGGGGGACTTTGGCTCGTGTGATTACGCCATCGGCAATCGCTTTCAAATGGCCTACGCGACCTACCGCGCTCAGCATGCCCGCAAGTGTCGCTACCTCGCCATCAATTGGCCGCTTTGGGAAGGCGGTGGCATGCAGTTCTCGCATCCACAACAAACGCAGTTTTACCTCAAATCGAGTGGTCAGCGCCTGCTTGGCGAGGCGGAGGGGGTTGCGTGCTTTTCGCGTCTGCTGCAAGGGAGTGGCGGCCACGCCCTGATACTCAAAGGCCAGCAGTCGCAACTGGAGCGTATGCTCAATCCAGCCGAGGCAAACCTATCGTCGGCACCGCTGTTGCGGCCTTTAGCCCCGGCACAGACAGCATCTCCGACACAAAATGGAAAAGCGATGACGGCGGGGGCGTTGGCAGAACAGGTGAGTCGCGATATCCGCCTGTACATCGAAAAGATTTTGAAGCTTCCAGGCGCGCAGCAGGATGCCAATCAGAGTTTTGCTGATTTTGGATTCGAGTCAGTCAGCTTGACGCAATTGGCCAGCGCTCTATCCCGGCACTACGGGATAACCCTGCAACCGGCCGTTTTTTTTGATTGTCCGAGCATTCGGACCTTAAGCGAGCACCTGCTGGCACAACATGCCGATGCTTTGCTCGCTTGCTACGAGGATAGCCGGGAAAGACGGGAGGAAAGACGGGGCAACGACGAAATTCAGCACGAAAGGCGTGAAATTGGGGGACATCCTGAAATTGGGGGACATCCAGGATACCCACCAGCAGGAACCTCAGCAGAGAACCCTCAGAAAAACCACGCCCCTTTTTCCCAAGCCAAACCTAAACGAGAATCCTCTCCCTCTGTGCCCACCTTATCGGACAGGTCGTCCGTCAAAACCGCGCGGAGCACCGGCTCGGAACCGGAAGCGATTGCCATCGTTGGCATGAGCGGACGCTTTGCCGGTGCGCGGGATGTGGATGGCCTGTGGCAGATGCTTGTGGAAGGAAAGGACGCTGTAGCTGAAATCCCCGCGGAACGATTCAATTGGCGGCAATACTATCGCGTAGATGAGACAGGGAATGACGAGCGGGTGATTGGCAGCAAGTGGTGCGGGGCCGTGCCGGGAGTGAAAGAGTTCGACCCACGATTTTTCGACATCACCCCCCTCGACGCTAGGTACATGGACCCCCGTCAGCGGCTGTTGCTGCAGGAAGCCTGGAATGCACTGGAAGACGCAGGTTACGGCGCGGTGCAACTGAAAAACAGCACGATCGGTATTTTCGCCGGAGTTGAGCAGGGCGATTATCAACGCCTTTTGCCCAATAACGACAACGTCACGGCCAACCACGATGGCGTATTGGCGGCGCGACTGGGTTATTTCCTCAATCTGTCCGGCCCCGTTCTGACCGTCAATACGGCCTGTTCATCTGGCCTGGTGGCCTTGCACCAGGCTTGCAACAGTTTGCGCTTGGGCGAGTGTGAAACTGCTCTAACCGTCTCAGCTAATCTTATTCTCACAGCGGATTCCTACATTGCTTTAACCCGGGCGGGAATGCTGTCGCCGCAGGGAAAATGCTTTGCCTTCGACCAGCGTGCCAACGGCCTGGTGCCGGGCGAAGCTGCCGTTGCCCTGGTTCTGAAAACGCGGGAGCAGGCAGAGCGCGACGGTGACCCCATCTACGCATTGATTCGCGGCAGCGGCATTAATTACGACGGCAAAACCAACGGAATCACCGCCCCGAGTGGCCGCTCGCAAAAACAGCTGATCAACCGGGTCTACCAACAATCCGGGGTCGATGCTGCCGACGTGGAATACCTGATTGCTCATGGAACCGGCACTTCGCTGGGGGATGCGGTGGAACTGAATGCCTTGGATAGCTTATTCAAAGCACGCTCCGATCGGCTTGGCTATTGCGCGTTGACATCGACCAAAACGAATTTCGGCCACAGTTTTGCCGCTTCCGGGCTGGTCAGTCTAGTCAGTATGGTGCAAGCCATCCGGCAGCGGACCATCCCCGCCAGTTTGCATGTTTCCCGTTTGAATGAGGGTATTGATTGGCTCAACAGTCCCTTCTACATCAATACCGCAACCCGCCCATGGCTGGAGCCGGCGTCCAACGGCGGGCGTCGTATCGGCGCGCTTAGCGCCTTTGGTATGAGCGGTACCAATGCCCATGTGGTGGTTGAAGAGTATGTGGAACATCAAGCGGGATGCTCTCAGGCTTCCGGCTCTCTGCCTGAGGCCGCTGAACATGTCCCACCGAGCCACTTGCTGCTGTTTTCCGCGAAGACAGCGTCCGCTTTGCAGGAAAAGTTGCGTCAGACGCAGCAGTACCTTGAGCGGAAGAGCAAGCAGAGCTTGACCCATGTGGCTTACACCCTGGCGCAAGGTCGGCAACATTTCGAGCACCGCATCGCCCTCGTGGTGGAGAACACAGCGCAGGCATTAGTGGCATTGAAGCAGCGCCTAAACCAACAAGCGCCGCAGCTCGATGCATTTGAAAACCGTGTGCGCAAGGGCTTTGTTGCCCAAACAGTTACACAGGAATTCGCTGATTCTCTTGCAGAGGCCTTGGTCGAATACACCGGCGAGCCCCTGCGCTACCAACAGACCCTGAACGCGCTGGCGGAGTTGTATGTTCAAGGCTATACCTTCGACTGGTCAGGCTGGGGGCAGGCCATGGCGGCGCGCCGGCTACATTTGCCGGGCTATCCCTTCGAAAGAGATCAGTATTGGATTGCTGAGAATATTGTTGCGGAGGCCGCCAGTGACGCCAGCCCGGGGCAGAACGCCTTGCTGTTTACGCGTACTTGGCACGCGGAAAATATTCCGCTGGAGGCTGCCCATGACGTCGTCGCAAAGCTAGGCGAGATCCGCCATAAAAAACCAGGCGAGACCCACAACGTGCTGATTTGCCAGCGGCTGCTGGAAGAGGAGGCGAGCCTGGCGGCCGGGATGGGTCTGGCGGACGAGCAGGTCAGACGCCTGTGTTCCAGCCACGAAGACATTGACCGGCGCGTGCAGGATTACAGCGCGCAGAGTCTGGCGTTTTTACAACATCTGGTCCGCGCTATCGATAAAGACCCGTCGAAGCGAATCAGCTTACAAGTGGTGATTGCGGGCGATGAACAAGGTCGTCTTATGGCCGCGCTCGGCGGGCTATTGCAAACCGCTGAGCACGAACACGCCGGTTTACATTGTCAGCTTGTTGAGGCGGAGCTTGATCTTGGGACGAACATGCTGGCAGGGCAGTTAATCCTTGAATACCAGCATTCGCGACATTTTCATGTGCGCTACCAGCAAGATCGGCGCCTTGTGTCGCACTGGCGGGAGTTCAAGGCGGACGAGGCGCCCCAGCATGCGGTTTGGAAGGCGGGTGGCGTTTATCTTCTTACCGGTGGCATGGGGGGGCTTGGTCGAGCGCTGCTTGGCGATATGATCGAGTTGCGCGTGGAGCTTACCCTGGTTATTTTCGGTCGTCGCAGCCTGAACAGCGCGGATAGCGAACTTCTGCGCCATGCCGGCGACAGCGGGGTAAAGGCCTTGTATCGCCAGCTCGATGTGACGGATTTCAACGCGTTGAGCAAAGAAATTAAGACACTGCAGCAGGATTCAGGAGATTTCAGCGCGGTGATTCACTGCGCGGGCATCCTCGATGATGGTTTGCTTGTGAACAAGACCGAGGCCGGTTTGCAGCGGGTTTTGGCTCCCAAGGTTTCAGGCACATTGAATCTCGATCTCGCCACCAAAGGGATGGATCTCGATTTCTTCGCCCTGTTTTCGTCGGTTGCCGGGGCCCTGGGGAACCCAGGCCAGGCGGATTACGCAACGGCCAATGCCTTTTTGGATCAATTTGCCGTTTACCGCAATGATTTAGTTGCCCAGGGCCAGCGGCGCGGCCACAGCCTATCCCTGAATTGGCCGCTGTGGCGAGATGGCGGAATGGAAAGCAGTGGTGCAAACCAAACCCTGTGGCAGAAGAAGGGGATCGAAAGTCTGGAAACAGAAACGGGCCTGAGGGTGTTTCACCAGACGTGTATGCACAACCTGGAAAGCGCATTAATTCTGGCGGGTGATGGTACGCGTTTGCGGTCCTGGCTTTCTGCCCGCATGGCGCGGGAACCCCTGGCCCTCGCTGTACAAGACGATACCTCGACGAAGTGGCAACGCGAGTCTAACGGCACCCAGGCACCGCAAGGCGACGAGAAAGCCAAAGCCAGTTTGGAAGTCCAATGTCGAGCCCGATTGCTCGACTGGTTTGCCGAAGCGACCGAACTGAATCGGGAACAAATCGACTGCGATGAGCCCCTCGATGCGTATGGGGTGGATTCGATTTTGTTGCGGCGCGTGCACCAGCGACTTGCCAAGCACTTGCCCGAGGTGCCGGCAACCTTGTTTTACGAGCACAATCGCCTTGGGGACGTGGCTGTATACCTCGCTGACACCTGGCCCGAGGCCTGCGCGCAGTGGCTGGCCCCCCCCCAGTACAGCGGGAACGGGATGGAAGCGGGCACCAGGCAAGCCAGCCGGTCGGTCAGCTCCATCGAGAATCAAGCCCTGCACGCGAGCAGTCCGGCTCCCGTTCAGCAATGCGCCAATTTTCAGGCCGCCACTCTCCAGCCCGCCACCCTCGAGCCCGCCACTCTCCACGCCACAGCTGAGCCGGATGCCGCTCGCGAAAAAGGCATTGCAATAGTGGGGCTGAGTGTCGCATTCCCGGGTGCCGATGACTTCTCGCATTTCTGGGACAATCTGTACCAGGGCAGACGCAGCATCAGCGACATTCCCTCGACACGTTGGGCGATGACGGATTTTTACGAGCCTGATATCACCATCGCGCTCGAGAAGGCGAAAAGCTATTGCCGACGAGGAGGCTTCCTTGAAAGCTTCGATGAATTTGACCCCTTGTTTTTTAACATTTCACCGGCGGACGCGTATCAGATCGACCCCCAGGAACGCCTTTTACTGACCCACAGTTGGCGCGCCATGGAAGACGCCGGTTACAACCGCCAGGCGCTGCGTGAGCAGTATGATTCTTCCGTCGGTGTTTTCATCGGCGTGACCAAACAGGGCTTCAATCTTACCGCCGCCCAAAGCAGCGCGGGAGAAGGTCACTTACCGCAAGCTTCTTTCAGTTCCATGGCCAATCGTATTTCCTGGCAACTGGATTTGCAGGGCCCGAGCATGGCCATCGATACCATGTGCTCCTCGTCTTTAACGGCGCTGCATGAAGCGTGCGAGCACATCTATCGCGGGGAATGCCGTCTCGCTCTGGCCGGTGCAGTCAATTTGTATTTGCATCCGCGCAACTATATCGACCTGTGCCGCAACAAATTGTTGAGCGATAAACCCGAAATCGCGTGTTTCTCAGAGAATGGATCCGGCTTTATCCCGGGAGAGGGCGTGGCGGTAGCCTGCCTTAAACCCCTGGCCGACGCGCTCGCCCAAGGTGATCATGTTTATGGTGTGATCCGCGCTACAAAAGTGGCGCACACGGGACGCACTCTCAGTTATTCCGCACCGGATGTGACTCAACATAGTCGGCTGATCAACGCGGTATTGGCTCGGGCGGGCAGCAACGGCGAGGATATTGATTTAATCGAGGCTGCGGCCAACGGTTCGGCCGTTGGCGATGCGGTTGAGTTGCAAGCGCTCAACCGGGTATTTCGAGCGCGTCCGGCGGGGTCAATCGTGCTGGGCAGTGTCAAACCCAATATTGGCCACCTGGAAGCGGCGTCCGGTTTTTCCCAGTTGGTCAAGGTCTTGTGCCAGTTTCGCCACCGGCGCCTGGCACCCACTTTATCAATCAACACGGGGGATGAAGGGGGCGACATTCAAGGGCTTAAGCCGTTTCGCGTTTTGAACCAGGGGCAAGATTGGGCTGAGAAGCAAGATACCGCGTCGCGCGCATTGATCACCTCCTTTGGTGCGGGGGGCACTTCCGCGGCTATGGTGGTGGAGGCCTTTGCGGCGCAGCCCCGGGAAACAGCAACGCGAAGCGTCGACACAGACAAAACGCGTGGGTTTTTACTGTCTGCCCGCACCCAATCTCAATTGGATCAGCAAGTCAAACAACTCTCAAATTATCTGAGTAGTCCCGGCAGCGACAATCTGGATCGTATCGCCGTAACCTTGCAATGTGGTCGGCAACCCCTGCGCTACCGCGTCGCGATAATCGCCGCAAACCGGGCTCAACTGCAGCGGGAACTGGCAGCCTATCGATGGCGCGACGGAGCCAACGGAGAGAGCATCATCATGGGCAAGAGGGATGCGTTGTCCGCGTTGAAAAAACACACCTCCTTTGCTGAAATCCAGGCGCAAATCGCCGAGTTGCTCATTCAACAAGACCTAGTAGGGCTGGCCAAATTCTGGGTTCAGGGGGTGGATGATATTGATTGGAGGGCGCTCTACAGTGAAACGCCTGGTCGCTGTGCGTTGCCCACTTACCCTTTTGAAAAGCGCAAGTTCTGGCACCCGCCCGCGGCTACCCCTTCACCCACGCCCTCGCTTGGGGTAAGTCGTGCCGTGCAAAAGGAACCCGCGAGTGACGCGCTCGAAGCGCTGGAATCCTTGTTGCACAGGGAGATCAGAAGCATCCTGTTGCTGGAAGACGACGAAGAAGTGACAAGCGAGACCCTTTTTGCCGATCTCGGCCTCGATTCGGTGACGGCAGCGCGTTTCGTGCAGAAACTGGGGGAGCGCTTGTCAATGCCCCTACAGGAAACCCTGGTTTTCGATTATCCATCCATCTCCGATCTTGCGAAATACCTTGCCGAAAACAAAGGGGTTTCCGTCAATCCTCCTGAACCCGCCAAGCCTCAGGCGCTTCGCAAAACGCTACGGGCGCTGATAGCAGAGCACCCGGAAGTCGTGCCTCTGCAAACCCACGGCGATGGTCCCATTGTTTTCTGTTTTCATCCCATGTCCGGCGACGTGGGCGTGTATCAAAAACTGGCCGACGCCTTTGCCGGTCGCTGTCGGGTGTTGGGCCTGAAAGCCAGGGGCATGCTTGACGATGCGACACCCCTCGACTGTGTTGAGGCAATGGCACGGCACTTTGCCGCTGTGATAGCAAAAGTGGTGGACAATGGGGAATACCATTTTCTCGGCGCTTCGATGGGTGGCGCGGTTGCTTACGAGACTGCTCGGCAGCTTTGTCTTGCTCACCAAACGCCGGGCCCATCGGGTCATTTTCGCATCACACTTCGCTTGCTGGAGGCGCCGCTGATCTGCAGTGAGGAAGACGAGGCTGTGTGGCGCACAGACCCCATACAAAACTGGCTGATGAACGCCAATTTTCTCCTGATATCGCTACTGCATGGTGACCCGGAATTTCGGCGCAAGAAGCAGGCGGGTTTGATTCGGTGGTCGGAGCTGGAAATCCGCAAAAAGGCCTTGGATTGGAAGCCAGCGGGCACGCTGGGAAACGAGTTGGAAAACCTGCGAGCACTGGCGAAGGTGATCCGTGCTCGGGGGGTGGATCAGGACGATGAACACCTTATACCGCGCTTGCGCGCAATGTCGGCGGTGCACCTTGGCAATTTGCACGCGCTCTGTGCCTACCGGCCAAAGCCCTGGCCCGAGGGCAGCGAAAACGTGCTTGATGCCCTGTTGATGCAAACAGAAAGTGCCCGCGCCCATTCGAATGAAGTCTACACCCCGGACTACCTGCGCCGGGTCGAAGCGAGTCGGGGTTCCCTGGCGCCCTTTCTACGCCCCTGGAAAACGCTGTTGCCCAACTGTAAAACCGGCATTATCGAAGGCAGCAATCACTTCGAGGCCATGTCCAACATTGCCGCCGCTCGCCAGTTGGCAGATAGGCTGATGCGAGAAATTGAAGCGCCGAAGGCAGCGGTGTTAAGCCCAATGCCAAGGGATAAGACCAGCGCCAAACCAACAAGTAAACCCGGGGATTCGACAAGCGCTGTTGCCATTATCGGCTACTCCGGTCGTTTTCCAGGGGCGCAGACCCCGGAGGCGTTTTGGCAACTCCTGAAGGCGGGCCGCAGCGCCGTCGGGTCTGAAGTGAGCGCGCAGCGACTGTGGCGTATGGAAGACTTGCAGCTTGCCAGCAATACGCAGGCAAATCATGTTGTTCCGGGTGGCGGTGCCTTCCTTGATGATATCGATGGGTTTGATCCGGCGTTTTTCCAGCTCTCCATCAATGAAGCGGAATGGATGGACAATGCCGAACGACTGCATTTACAGGAAGCTTGGAAGGCATTGGAGCATGCCGGTGTTGATCCTCTTCAGCTTTCCGGTCAAGCCTGGGGGGTATTTTGCGGCGGCGGCAGCGATTACACGCTGTTACTGAGAGATGCTACCGGGATCTCACCCCATGTGACTCAATCCGCCCTCGCTGGGCGAGTTGCTTACAGCCTGAATTTAACCGGCCCGGTTGTTTCCGTCGACGCTGCCTGCGCTTCTTCCTTGCTGGCGTTTTCCCAGGCCTGTGACCACATCGCCTCGGGACGCTGCGAGGCTGCATTGGCGGGGGGGGTACTGGTGAACAATACGGCCAATCTCCTACTGGCGGGCAGTGCCCAGCAATTGTTTACCCCCGCCTTGCAACCGGCTGCGCTGGATGAGCGCGCCGCGGGTATGGTGCCGGGGGAGGCCGTAGGGGTGGTGGTACTCAAATCCCTGGACAAAGCGCTGGCGGAGGGCGATCGGATTTATGCGGTCGTCGATGCCTGGGGCAATAACCACAACGGGCGAACAAATGGTATGGCTGCGCCCAGCGTGCGTGCGCGCACGGCATTGATCAGCGAGATTTACCAGCGCTGTCAAATTGACCCGGAGTCCATTGATATGGTGGAGGCGAATGCAAATGGTACTCGCCTAGGGGACGTCACCGAGGTGCAAGCCCTGCGCGAGGCCTTTCGCCGCTTTACCGACAAGGTGGGCTATTGCGCCCTCGGTACGGTGGAAAATAACGTCGGTCATGCTTTTCAAGCATCGGGAATGAATCATTTATTTAAGGTGCTATTGTCGCTGGAAAACCAGGAAATTCCCGGCACGCCCAATATCAGCCGTATCAACCCGGCTTTTGATATAGACACGTCGCCTTTTTTTGTGGTGCGGCAAAACAGAGCCTGGCCGAAAAATAGAGGAGGGCGCCCGCGGCGCGCGGCGATCAACTCCTTTGGTGCCACCGGGATAAATGTCCACGTTGTGCTCTCGGATTACCCTGAGCGCGATAGCGACGTGGCAGACGAGAAGAGCGCGCTCAGCGAGGACGATGATCAGCCATCGGCATATTTGATTTGCCTCTCGGCGAAATCGCCCACCGCGCTGCGACAGCGCTGTGCAGACTTGCTCTCCGTTGTGGACGTCGATGGGGGAGATTGGCGCTCGCAACGGCTTTATCAGTTATCGGCGAATCTGTTGTTGCGACGAAGTGCGTTTGCATATCGTATCGCATTGGTGGCGAGCAGCCTCGACTCCTTGAGGAGCGCCTTGCGTAACATCTTGACAGAGGACAGGCCCCATGGATTTGACCTGGGGCTTAGCCGTGTGTATCGAGGGCTCGTAGCAACTCAACACGGCGCAACCTTGCCGCCAAAGATTTCGTCGCAAGGGCAAAAAATGCCGCCACGCCCCTGGTCCTTGGAAGCGCTGAAGCCCCTGGCAGAAAGTTGGGTGAACGGCGCCAGCCTCACTGCCCATGGGGAAGGATACAGCGAGGCGGAAAAGCGCCCGATGCCGCTACCAACCTACCCTTTCGAACAACGATTTTGCCGGGTGGACACCACCGATGTGCCTCGCGCGGCGCGGCGCCGACGTGAGCAGTCTGACCACAAAGCCGCGGCGGGATCGATGTCCCCCATAGGCGAACCGCAGCAAGTCCTTTGCTCAATCATTGCAGGCATTACCGGCTATGAGGCGTCGCAAATCGATCTTTCAACCCCCCTCAATCAATACGGCCTGGACTCGCTGATGAGCATGCGTTTGGTGGCTGAGGTCAACGAGCGCTTCAAATTGTCCCTGACCATTGTAGAGCTGGCTGAACACAATACGGTTGGCCTGCTGGAGAATTGGATTCGCAAAAACCTGGCAGAGGCAGACGTGCCGAGCTGGCTAGATAAGGCTGGGCTCGACCCGAAACAACGGAAGTCGCTGGGCTTGGATTCATCGGAACAGAGTCCGTGGGGGAGCCTGCCCGAGGCGCTCTACAGTGTGAGTGTTGAGGCTGGCACGGCGGATCACGCAACCACTTATGTCGCCTCACCGGCCCTGACCGACCTACTTGAGCAGGGGATTGCGTTCTATCACGATGGTCAACGCTGTCATTTTGTTGCCCATCGCTCGCGGGATATTGCTGCTGCCTTGAAATCCATGTCTGAGGCTGAGCCGCGTGCGTTGCTCGAAGGTTTGCCGCTGAAGCAGCTAATTGCACCCGTATCCCAGGAACAATATCGCAGCCTGTACCACTCGGAGGTGATGGGGGAGTACGCCTGGAATGTGCAACATGTGTATGAACTTAAAGAAAAGACGCTCGACCTTGCGCGTTTGAATCGGGCGATGAATGCCGTGTTGAATAATCACGACTTGTTGAGATCGGTGTTCTTGCGCTCAGGGTCATCCTGGGTGCAAGTGATCGCGCCGCGGATAGAAGAGGGTGCATCAGAGGAGGTCGCATCCAGACACATAGAAGGCGATATCATCCAAGCCCTTGCATTTGAACAACTGAATGATTTTTTTAACTTCATATCGGAGCAGCGCAATCGACTGCTGCCGCTGGATTGTTTGCCGGTGATGCAGCTTTGGTGTTGTACCGTTGAGGCCAAATATTACCTGGGCTTTGTTATGCACCACTGCCTGGCGGATGCCTTTACTAGCACAATGCTTTTATCCGAGTTAATGAAGCGCTATCACAATCTCGGGAAAGGCCAGAATAATTCCACTTCACTCGAGTTGAAGGAACAATACTGGCATTACAGTTTGCGCCAATTCAACGATGCGGAATATCGTTCTGCACCGGTACTGCAGTACTGGGATAAAGTTTTGCAAGGAGCGGCTTCTAAAAACGCACTGCAATTGCCGAGGACGCAATCCGGGCAACCCGATAACGCGTCATCCAACAAGCGAAGTGCAGCGGTCGCTGTGCAACTGGAGACGTTTCCCGAAGTCCTGGTTCAGCAAGTTTTTGCGTTTGGGCAAAAGCATGAAGCGACGTTAAGCCAATTGTTTACAGCAGCGGTCGGTATTTTACTGACCCAAATTTATGGCAATCGCAGTGCGCTGTTACATTTTATGAATCAGCACAGGGATAGGGTGGCACTGAAAAATACCGCGGGCGATTTTAGTCAACCATTGTTCTTTCCACTCAGTATTAGTACAGACGAGATGCTGCCTGGACTTATTCAACGCATTGCTCGGGAAACACGGCAACACCTAGCGCACGGCAAAATCCGACTTGCAGACTTGCTCGACTGTGCCGGTCTCGATCACCTGGAATATTTCGGCTCCAGCAGCCAAAATGTGCTGATTAACGTCAGTGACATCGATTCTGGAACGCTGCAATCCTCAGCCAACTGGGGTCGATCGCTCTATATGGATTGGGTGCAATACATCGTCGCGCATTCAAATCAAAGTGCCGAGGGTTGGTCTGGTGTGGCCGGCCTTTTCTATCAATTGGTTCACGCTGACGGAAAAATGTATTTGATTATTGCCTACCGCAAATCGCTGTTAGCGCCCGAGATCGTGAAAGAAATGAGCGCGAATCTGATTGCCTGCCTTAAATCCATGCTGGCGTTTCCCGAACAAAGTGTGCAACAGCTATTGAATCGACTCAGCGTCGGAAAAAACAAAGGGCCGTCCGCCATTGATCAGGGTGTGCGCCAGCATTTGAATAATGTAAAAACAGGTAGGCCGGTGTTTTGGTTTCACGGTGGTTTAGGGGGCGTCGAAAGTTATCGCTCGATCGCGGCGCAATGTGAGCGACCCTTCTATGGTATTCAAGCCCGGGGCTGGATGACGGACGAGGAACCGATCGAAGGTATTGCGGCGATGGCCACGCACTACATCGCCCAAATTCGTGCCGTAATGGCAAACGGCCCCTATGACCTGGGTGGCTTTTCCCTCGGTGGTTTGATCGCCTATGAAGTCATACGCCAATTGCAAAATTCAGGCGAGAAGGTGCGCAGTGTTGTCATGATTGATAGCCTGGATGACAGCGGTTTACAGGCTGTCAATGTGCGCTCGCAGAAAACCCTTGCGCTGCAAGCGGCCAATTTATTTTTATTGTCAACGGTTGCAACCGCGCCCGAGCGAATGGAGCAAGTGGGCATACGTTGGGATGATTTGGACTTCAGCCTGGACGATAACAGCTTTTTAGCCGCTCTGATCGACAAGGCCAAAAAGCGCGGAGTGAAATTGTCTGCAAGCAAGCTGGAGGCGCTGATCACTAAAGTGGTTAACGTTCAAGTTGCGTACCAAATATCCCGCTATACACTCAAACCCCTGCTCAAGCCCGATGAAGTACGCTGTTATTTTCTGCGCAATCAGAAAGGGTTGTTTTCAGGGAATTTGCAGGCCTATTTTGGCAGCCCGGATGAAAATATTCCACTTAAAGTGGGAGCTTATGTTGAAACCTGGCAGAAATTATTACCGGATTTTCAATTGTTCGATATTGATTCCAGCAGCCATATGGCGATGTTAGTTGAGCCTCGTTCTGTTGAAGAGATCGTTCGCCATTGTAAACAACTCTATGCAAGGGAAGTGCCTGGAATGAATGGCGAATTCGTCCAAATGACACCTGTAACCGGCGTCGATTTGGCCTGATCGAACCCCGTGTGTGTGGAAGTCTTATTTCCTTCACGATAAATATCAATTGAGCGTAAAGTCAAACGGAGACTATCTGACAAATTAATAAAGAAGATAGTAATGAGGATAGTAAAGGATGTAGTGAGGATGTAATGGACATCCATAAACTTTAGTAGAACGGGTAGTGATCCGGCGTCCAAATCCAGAATCGGAAGGAGACACATAAAAAGGACATCCTGGATAAAAGATTTAAATTAGACTGCTGATAGGAGTTTCTATGAAAACTATTGTATTTCCAGGTCAAGGTTCCCAAAGTAAGGGTATGGGTGCGGAATTATTTAAGAAATATCCAGGTTTAATGGAAAAATCAAACAATATTTTAGGTTATTCGATCGAGGATGTTTGTTTAAATAATCCTAATGGGAATCTCAATAAAACAGAATATACGCAACCTGCTTTGTATGTCGTTAATGCTCTTTCATACTATGAAAAACTAGAATCGATTGTTGAAAAGCCAGATTATTTCGCGGGCCATAGTCTTGGTGAGTATAACGCTCTTCTTGCTGCTGAGTGTTTTGATTTTGAAACAGGGCTTAAGCTCGTAAAAAAACGTGGCGAGCTAATGAGTAAGGCGCCCAAAGGAGCAATGGCTGCAATTTTGAATTCTTCTAAGGAAGAAATTGAAATAACATTGGAAAAGAATAATTTACTAGAAATTGACTTGGCAAACTATAATACGTTATCGCAAATTGTTATTTCTGGAGATGCTGAGCAGATAAGTCAAGCACAAGCTTTCTTTCAAGAAGGTCAGACACTATATTACCCTCTCAATACCAGTGGTGCTTTCCATTCCAGATTTATGAAGCCAGCGCGGGAAGAATTCAAAAAATACTTGAATGAGTTTTCGTTTAACGATCCGTGTACTAAGGTGATCTCAAATGTTACCGCCCAACCTTATGAGCCTGGTTGTGTTGTGGAAAATTTGTCGAGCCAGCTTTCGAGCGGTGTTCGCTGGTATGAAAGTATTTTTTATCTTATGAAGTTGTCACCCTCAATGTCTTTTGAAGAGGTTGGTAATGGCGAAGTCTTAAGTAAGATGATAGCTCACCTTGAAGAAGACTATACAAATCAAGTGTCGAGCGGGCAAGTAACTATCCGCATGGACTCTTCTCAAAAATATTCTGGTAGCGCTACTGGCTCTAGCGATCACACTGATTCAGAAAAAAAGTTTGAGAAAGCTTCGGGTTCTATCGCCCAGGTGGAAAAGATTCAAGAGTGGATGAGCGCATCTACTATACAGCCTCAATCCGAGACAGCTAATGAGAAAGTGAAAAAATGGAACAGCTCTCTGCCTGTTGGATCAGTCGTGAAATCAACAATGAAAGACTATGGTGAGTTGAAAACTCGGACACAAGCCATCATTTTGTTTGGACATCGAGCAGCGGTATATATGGAAGGTTATAAAGGCTATTTTGATTTGGATGAATTGACGCCGGTGCATAAAAAAATATGAGTATGCCAATTGTTTTTATGTTTTCTGGGCAAGGCTCTCAGTACTTTCAAATGGGGCGGGAGCTTTTTGAAAATAATCCGAGATTTCGCTTATGGATGAATTTTTGTTCAAAAATTGTGGAAGACTTAATTGGCGAATCACTAGTTGATATTATCTATTATCGAAACGAAAAAAGTGAAAAATTTGATCGGATTTTGCATTCAAACCCGGCGCTATTATCAATCGAATATAGCTTGTCACGAATGCTGATTGAAAAGAGAATATTACCCGATTGCTTGTTAGGTTATAGTCTTGGAGAAATGACAGCGGCAGTTGTTTCCGATGCCTTGACAATAGAGGAGGGGTTAGTTTTCGCTGTTGATGTAGCTAGAACGCTGGAGGAAAGTTGCCCTATTGGGGCCATGCTTGCTATTGTTGATAGTGAAAACATTATTAATAGTTATTCCGAAGCGTTTGCTAATTGTACGGTTTCGGGTAGAAATTTCGAAAATAATTTTGTGGTTAGTGGTCTATTAGACGATGTTTTAAGGTTGCAGCACTTTTTAGAATCCAGAAATGTTCTGACACATAGGCTTTCTGTGAAGTATGGATTTCACTCGGAAGTGTTGGAGAATGTTTCCGAGGAGCTAAAAAGGTTATGTTGTTCACTAAACTTTAGGCGGCCTAGATATCCGGTTTATTCTTCTGTTGAATCTTCAAAAATAGAAGAATATTCTGAGGAATATTTTTGGCGAGTAATTCGTGAGCCCGTTAATCTTATGAATGCAGTCAACAAAATCGAAAAATCTGGAAGCCATATTTATATCGATGTAGGGCCTTCGGGAACCCTTTCTACATCAGTGTCTTATTTGCTGAATAAAAATTCTTCATCAAAAAAAATTGAGGTTATAAACCAGTTTGGCA
The DNA here is from genome assembly GCA_019634095.1 of Cellvibrionaceae bacterium. Lineage (GTDB taxonomy): Bacteria > Pseudomonadota > Gammaproteobacteria > Pseudomonadales > Cellvibrionaceae > JAHQVY01. Next base: position 10,591 of record JAHQVY010000298.1, on the reverse strand, counting down.
AAGATATTGAGTGGGTTTCTAAATTGGAAAGCCAATTGACCACCTGGCTTGTTTCGTGATTGATATTCTATTCATGTTATAGTGTACCTCCAAAAATGTACTTTTTCCAATTTCGGCGTCAGCTCCGTACTCAAACCCTCATTTACTCCAGTAATACCCGAGGGTACGATAACTGCGGCTCCCGGCATTGGCGTTCTGCGCTGTTATAACTCCTGCATTCTGCAGTCAGCCGTGCGGTGCTTCCTTGAACTAAGAAAAAATTACTATTTTTAGCGGTGCCCTTTATGCAGCTTAACAGGTGGATAAAAATTTTCTGGATCAATATCCGCTCCAGCTCTAGCTAACGCTTCGATTTGTTTAACGAGCTTATTAAATGAATCGAGATCAAAGCTAAGTGAGTTTACGGCAGTCTAGCTCAACTTAGCCCCTTCAACATGGTTTACTCTCCTCACCAAACAACAGAAGGCAATAACCATGATAACCAAGTCCAACGAATCAAGCCCACAGTCACCTCTCGACATCTGCGCACAAACGTTTAGCGAGTGGCGAGCAAGCCGCAAAAATCGCCGCACGCCAGTGTCGATAGAGCCGATATGCTCGTTGATCGCTGGCTGCAAAACCCGCAGGCCCTGGACAAAGCAAGCTTGGCGGTGGTTTACGAAATTATCGAAAAGTGGCGAGAGCGTTTATACAGTATTAGTTGGTTTATGCGCTGTGTTAGCGAAACTGTCGCGCGTATGGCAAACGAGGAAGAAAACTGCAAAGGGCGCTTTTGGGAGGGGCGGTTTAAAAGCCAAGCCTTGTTAGATGGGGCAGCCCTGTTGAGTTGCATGGCCTATGTCGATTTAAACCCGTTGCGCGCGAGCCTGGAACAGGATCTTATCGACAGTGATTTCACCTCGATTCAACAACGTTTATACGATGTAGCAAAATACAAAAATAATAAAAACAAAGATGAAAAACGCCTGCAAAGTCGCGTAAATAAACAGCGTCAAATTAAAACGCTATTGCGTTTATCTAGCTTGCCAGAAGCGCCTTTAATGCCGTTTTCCGGTTCTGCTCAAAGCTCCGAGCATTGCGCTCTGCCGTTTAGCCGCAGCGATTATTTCGATTTGGTAGATCGCACCGGCAGGTTATTTTGCGAGCACAAAACGGGCTTTATAGCCGACACAGTGCCGCCTATTCTCGAGCGCTTTGGTGTGGATGCCAAGCACTGGCTACAGCACATCAAGTTTTTTAACCTGAATTACAGCTTTTGTATTGGCCGCGTCGAGCGAATGCGACATTTCGTGGCGATTGCCGATCGCGGTTTGGGTAAAGGGTTGAGTTCGGCGGCGAAAATCTTTCACTAAGCGAATTTGCCGGCGTCGGTTGCTCCTCTTTTAATTGCGCAGCTGTTGTACGTTGGCTGTTGTGCGCTATCTTTCAGATTTGCAGCCAAGAGAGCAGTCACTCCTTATGGTCATTCCTTATGTTCAGGCCTATTGTCGATACTGTGTCGATTTTAGTGGCTGAGTGGCAAAGATTCGATTATTCTCAAAAAAGTATAAGCCGTAATCGAGAGAATGAAAAATGAACAAGTTTTCTGTCGCTGACATATTCAAAAAAAAGGTAGCCGTTGGTACCGAAGTTGATATCAAAGGGTGGGTGCGCTCCCGTCGCAGCTCTAAAGCGGGCATTTCATTTGTGGCGCTCCACGATGGTTCTTGTTTCGATCCCATCCAAATTGTGGTGCCCAATTCACTGGCCAATTATGAAGACGAAGTTTGCCATTTGGGCGCGGGTTGTGCGGTTATCGCCTCGGGTTTGCTGGTTGAATCCGAAGGGCAGGGGCAGGCGGTGGAGGTGCAAGCTTCGGCTATTGAAGTGGTGGGTTGGGTCGAAGATCCAGAGTCTTACCCTATTGCCAAGAAGCGCCATACCTTCGAATACCTGCGAAGCCAAGCGCATTTGCGGCCGCGTACCAACGCCATTGGCGCTATTACTCGGCTGCGAAATACTCTCTCGCACAGCATTCACAATTATTTTTATGAGCACGGGTTTTCCTGGGTAAATACCCCCATCGTTACCGCCAGTGACTGCGAAGGTGCCGGCGAATTGTTTCGCGTATCCACCCTCGATTTGAACAATATTCCCCGCAACGCTCAGGGGCAGGTGAATTTCGAAGAGGACTTTTTCGGTGGCGAGAGCTTTCTTACGGTATCGGGTCAGCTGAATGTTGAATCCTATTGTTTGGCAATGTCGAAGGTGTATACTTTTGGGCCGACCTTCCGCGCGGAGAACTCTAACACCAGCCGCCACTTAGCGGAATTTTGGATGGTTGAACCGGAAATAGCCTTTGCCGATTTAAACGACGACGCCGCTTTAGCCGAGGATTTTTTAAAGCACTGCATTCGCTGTGCAATGCAAGAGCGGGCAGATGACATGGCCTTTTTCCAGCAGCGTATAGATAAAAATGTTTTGTCTCGTTTGGAAAGCGTGGTCGACTCCGAGTTTGTACATATGGACTACAGCGACGCCATTAATATTCTGCTTAAGTCCGGTAAATCTTTCGAATTTCCGGTTGCATGGGGCATCGATCTGTCTTCCGAGCACGAGCGTTTCCTCACCGAGGAACATGTTAAAGGCCCCATCGTGATTAAAAATTACCCGAGAGAGATTAAAGCTTTTTATATGCGTTTAAACGACGATGAAAAAACCGTGGCGGCGATGGATGTATTAGTGCCGGGCATTGGTGAAATTATTGGTGGCAGCCAGCGTGAGGAGCGTTTGGCGGTGCTCGATACCCGTTTTCCCGACCCGCAAACCGCAGAGCACCTCTGGTGGTATCGGGATTTGCGCCGCTACGGTACCGTGCCCCATGCCGGGTTTGGCCTCGGGTTTGAGCGTTTAATTAACTATATTAGCGGTATGGAAAATATTCGCGATGCGATACCTTTTCCCAGAACACCCGGGTCGGCAACGTTTTAGTATTAACTAAGGAACGTGCACGAAACAACTTCCCGTTTTGGCTTGGTCTAAGCCCCGCTGCCGGTGTTGTAATAAGGATCAAATAGAACGTCTATGATCGAATGGTACTTAATTTAGCGGCAGCCCCAGGGATGCCCGGCGCATTGTCCAGGCCGCTCAAGCCTTCCCTGGTCGCTATGCAAGCGTTCCCGACGCTTGAATGCCTGGAAAATGCCCCGGCCATCCCTTTCCAATAGTTGGGTAAATTTGAATGGGGTAAGTGCCCGAACTGCCTTAACTTCTGCAAGCCTTGTATCTAAGGGTTTTCAGGCTTTGCGAAACAGCAAAAAGAACATCAGCCCCAGCGCTCCAAGCGCCCACAATCACCCATTCATGGGGCCACTTCAACGCGCCATAGCTGGGCGGGAAATACAAAAACAACATGGCGAGTGTAGCAACAATACCGCCAATACCGAGCACCTTGCCCGCGGGGGCTTTGAAGGGCCGTTCGAGTAAAGGCTGGGTGCGGCGCAATTGCAAAAAAGCTAAAGCCGCCATAATGTAAGCCACCACTTCTGCTGCAGGCGCCGCGGGCTTGGGTAGCGGGGGGTTACGCGACTGAGCGCCGTACCCAATCTTCAAAAATTTGCACTTTTAAGGGCCGGTATTGCCGTTGGGAGCGCAAAAAAAAGTAGGCGTGTTCCTCGGCAATCGACATGGCATCGGACAACTGAATCAGTTCGCCATTGTTAATAAATTGCTGTGTTTCAAAACTGTTGCCCAGAGCAGCACCCTAGCCAAGGCGCGCCGCCATCAGTGCTTGGTTGGTGTTGGGGAAGTAAATATTTTTCGCCGCTCCCGGCGCCCCGTTGTGTTCAAACCAGCGCGACCATTGCACGGCGCCGTCGTGAATTAGGGTGAAAGCCAGTAAATCTTTGGCCTTGCGCAGTGGTTTGCGGTGTTTCAACAGCGTTGGGTTGCAAACCGGGTGCAGCAGCGGCGCGGCAACTTCGCTCACTTCTCTGCAGTGGCTATCGGGTTCGCCGTAACAAATTGCAAAATCTACATCGAGGGGAATATTTTTTTGCAGCGGTTTTATTTCTCTCACCTCAATGTCGATGCTGGGGTATTTTTCGTAAAAACTGCAAATTGCTTGGGTGGCCCACACCGAGGCGATGGTTTGGCTGCAGGCAATAACCAGTCGACCGCTTAACTCCTGTAAATTAAGGCTGCGATCGCCATCGGCAATGGTATTAAAGCCGGCATTTACCGCCTGGTAAAGCCGTACCCCGGCGGGTGTTAAACTGAGCTTGTTGTGCGCTCGAGAAAATAGCTGCACCCCTAATTGCTCCTCCAGCGCGCGTATTTGGTGGCTAATTGCGCCGTGGGTTACGCCGAGCTGCTCACCGGCACGGCTCAAATTCAAATGTTCCGCGGCACTCTCGAAAGCGCGAAACCCGGATAGGTAGTTTGCGTCGGTCCACGTTTTTTACCTTTGTTAAACAATTTCACAAGATAAGATATAAAATCTCTATACTATTAAATTTTTCTAACAGTCTACACCCTAAGGCTGCATAGAATTTGGAATTCAGAGGCCTTGCCACAAGGATGTAATAAAGGGGCGTGAGCTTTGCGTAAAGGAATGGCGCTAGATTAGATAGGCTGCTGTGGCAGTCGCGCAACGGTTCTGAGCCAAAAGGTTATGCAGTTAGGGCAACAGCGCTGGTTCGCTTATCTATACCTATTTTTTTGGAAACGACTTATGGCAAATTCACTCAAAGACCCTACATTAATGCGCAGCGAAGCCCTGATTAACGGCAAGTGGTGCAGCGCGGAGGAAGATGCGCGCTATCCGGTCTTTAATCCCGCGAATGGGGAGGTTGTGGCAGAGGTAGCAAAATGTGCAAGCCGGCAAACCCAGCATGCTATCGAGGCGGCGCAACAGGCCTGGTACAAGTGGCGCGAGTTAAGCGCTAAAGAGCGCGCCAACTATTTGTACGCTTTGTATCAACAAGTAATTGCCAATAAAGATGACCTGGCGCTGATCCTGACTATGGAGCAGGGCAAGCCGCTGGCCGAAGCCAGAGGTGAAGTGGAATACGGCGCAAATTACCTACTGTGGTTTGCCGAAGAGGCGAAGCGGGTGTACGGCGATGTGATTCCCGGCCCCAATCCCAATAAACGTGTTGTGTGTATTAAGCAAAGCGTGGGGGTGGTGGCCTGCATTAGCCCTTGGAATTTTCCCATTGCCATGCTGGCCAGAAAAATTGCCCCGGCGCTGGCTGCGGGCTGCACGGTGGTGTGCAAGCCGGCCAATGAAACGCCTTTATCGGCCTTTGCGCTGGGCGAGTTAAGTCTGCGGGCGGGGATTCCCGCCGGGGTCATTAATATACTGTGCGGCTTTACCGAGCAAATCGGCGAAACGCTTATTGCCAGCCCGGTGGTGCGCAAACTGAGTTTTACCGGCTCTACCCCGGTGGGTAAAAAGCTCAGTGCTGCCAGTGCCAGTACCATGAAGCGGGTGTCGATGGAGCTGGGCGGCAATGCGCCGTTTATTGTGTTTGCCGATGCCAACCTCGAAGCGGCGGTTGAAGGCGCGCTGCTGAGTAAGTTTCGCAATGCCGGTCAAACCTGTGTGTGTACCAACCGTATTTTGGTCGACAACAAAATTATCGCCGACTTTACCCAGCGCTTGTTTCGCGGCATGCAGCAACTTCGCGTGGGCGACGGGCTGAAAGATACAACCGATATTGGGCCGCTGATTCATCCGCAAGCCGCTGCCAATATACAAAGCCTGATTCACGATGCAACTCGCTTGGGCGCTACCGCCAGAAGCATCGATATCGACCCCTCACTGAGCAAAACCTTTGTCGCGCCAACCCTTTTAACCGGCGTTAAAAAGGGCATGCGAGTTTCCGAAGAAGAAATTTTTGGGCCTATTGCGCCGGTTATGGGGTTTGACACCGAGGCGGAGGCCATCGCTTTAGCCAACGACACGCCCTTTGGCTTGGCGGCCTATCTTTACAGCGAAAATAACAGTCGAATTTGGCGGGTGGCCGAAGCTTTAGAGTACGGTATGGTGGGCATTAACGACGGCGCTATCTCCAATGAAATGGCGCCGTTTGGCGGGGTGAAAGAATCGGGGCAAGGCCGCGAGGGCTCCAAGTACGGGTTAGATGACTATTTAGAAATTAAATATTTAAGTTTCGGCAATATACAGGCTTGAGCCTGCATAGTGTTTGAGTCGCTATTAACCAATAAACCCCACTGGGTATTTATTGGTTAACGCGTTGTGGGTGCGGTTACTTGCTCTAAATTAATTGGCAATAGAGCCGCCACAGTCGAGACTACCCAAGCCCGAATTCGGGCTGTTTCGAATGCGGCAATTGGCGGAGCCACTGGAGCGCGCAATGCCGCGACCAACACTAACGTTGCTGCTATCTTGAATATAAATGGCTTCTCGGTTAGAGCGGTGTGCATCCACCTTAGACACACGGATACCGTGGGCACCAGAAACAGTAAAAAACCCTCGGCCGGAATCGCGCGAGAACACTTCGCCCACTGTGAGATTCGGACCGGCGTTATTGGCAAAGCGCAAAGTGGCGTAGCCGCCAGATTGGTTATTGCGATATCCGGTCACTTTACCAATGCTGCCATTGCGACTGCGGTTAACAAGCACACCGCTACCGCTGGTGTCATAAGCATTTACATTGCCAATGCTAAAGCCGTTCACATCCCACAGCTCTAACGCATGCCCGCCTTGTTTGTCCGCTTCAATATTATTAATCACCACCGATCGATTTTCCGTACCTTGGTCAAAACGGATGCCGCCAACACTATTTGAGTTGTTTATCATTTTAAAATTTTCAATGACAAAACTGCTGCAGCCGCGGGCAAACAGTGCATAGCGAGGGCTGCCGGTAACAGTCACATTTTTTATCACCACGCCGCGACGATTCATACAGCGAAACAACCCGCTGTTTTGAATATTGCTGCCATTAATGGTGCGCCCGCCAAAATCATAGATTTCATTGTCGACCAAGCTAATGGGTGACGAAGGTCTGCTGGGTATTGTGCTGGTGTCGTAGGCATATGAAGTTGTGGCACCGAGCGATAAAAAGAAGAGTGAGGCGCTAAATATTTTGAGGAAATAGTGTTTATGTTTCATGTTAAGTGAACCTAGATTATTGTTTTTATGTTGGAGCCTGTTGCAAGCATGCCAGGCCATGATTTCTGTTTTTTCTAGCGGTAACAACGGACCAGAAACAATAATTTAACATCAAGTTCAATCAAAATAAATAAAACCCTTGCTGCTTGGCAAACTATGCGCTGTATTTTTGACTATTTCCCGCACGGGAGCTTGCTAAGTTGTTGATAAAAATCATAAGGCTCTAATACTTTCATTTTAAAAAAATTACTGCGGCAGCCACTTTTTCAATGAGATTTTTAACTCATGAATGCTTTAAGCTAAATTAATTAGTTGCACGTGTAATGGGCTGAAATTAGAGCGCCTGTTTTACTTTTGTAAAGAAAATTTATTGTTGCCCGAGCGGTGCAGCCACAAAAATGAAAAAACGCATTGATTGCTGTGCATTAGGCCATTTGGCCCCTTAACGGTTTTTTTTGGGTTTACCTTGATTGATCCTGCAAAGGGGAATAGTGCTTGCCACCGTTGCCGCTAAGCGAGCTTGGGGCAAAGGCTGAGCGCTAAATGGTTTATTTTTTAATTTGCCAGCGATGGTTTCAATAAAATACCGCACAGGTAAATCGCAAGGTTGGTGCTGTTTGCGATTTACCCAGTGGGTTAAAGGCTGGGCAGCTGCTATGAAATAGCTGCCGCTTGCATGCGATCTAAGCTGGTTGCCGCTGGTGTAAAAAGGGTCAAATCTCCGCTAGACCCACCTTGTTACACCGCGGCCGCGCAATTTATTGCGGCGGCAGAATGGCGAGTATTGCGAGCAAGTGGCCCAGTCTATTTAAGGCGGAGCAACACCGCCAAGGGCACTTAGGGGCGTGCTTATGAGGCCTAAATCTCAAGTGTTTTGGGTATATAAGGCTTGCAAAAGTTAAGGTAGCCCAGGGAAGGCTTAAGCGGCCTGGGCAATACGCGGACCATCCCCGGGGTTTAGATCAAGCCAAAGCGGCAAGTTATCTACTACCAAAGATACTTGGCGCTCACCTTGAGGGTTCGCGGCATATTGGGGCGGGCACCGTAGGGGCGCCGAGAAACCACTTTGACTTCATCGCTCAGGTTGTTGACGACAAATTTAAAGTGCAACTGTGAAGTTAATTGATAGCTAGTGCTCAAGTCAAATGTGGTGAGCGAGGGTACGCTTTCCTCCGGCAGCGCTTGCCCCGAACCAGCAACCTCACGCATTTCACCTACAGTGTTTAGCGCGAAGTTTGCGTTGAATCTTTCCCGTTGTATGCCCAGCTGCAAGCGACCTTGCGCTTTGGGCAGATAAGGCAGCTCATCGCCGGCGTCTACTTGGCCCCACTGGTCGAAATTGGAATTGAAGCTGGTTTGAAAGCTGGCGTCGGTAAGGGTGTAAACCAGGTCGATGGGAAAGTTAAACTTGCCGGCGCTAAAGGTGTAATTGCCACTCAGCTCTAAGCCAGAAAGTTCTACTGTGCCGCCGCTAACGTCACCGTCGCAGCTCGAATCAACAATGCGGCAGCGGCCGAGTAAGTTGGCATAGTCGCTGTAAAAACCGATAACCTCCAATTTTGCCTTGCCTTGTGAATAGCGAAAACCGAGTTCGTAGTTAACGCTCTCTTCTGGCAATACCGCTTCGGCCGCGGAGGCCGATTTGGCAGAAAAGCCCTTATTGATTCCGGCGAGCAAGCCCAGGGCGTCGTTGAGGTGGTAGAAAATTCCCAGGCCGGGCAGGGTGACGTTTTGCGTGCTAGCAATGTTGCCTGTGGCGGCGGGTAAAAAATCTTGGTGCTCGCTGTCAATGCTTTCTTGCCGCAGGCCCAGGGAGATCAGCCAGCGGTTGAAGCGAATTTCGTCGCGGATATACACGGCCATCGCGGAGGCTTCACCGCGATTTAAGGCTTTTTTATCGCGGTTGTCGATACCGTCAAACACCATGGCACCCGCCTGCATAAAGTAGCCAAACTGTGAGTGATCTCGATTAACCTCGTCCTCGTGCAAGCGCAGGCCAGACTCCAGCTGGTGGCTTAAACCCAGCCACTCAAAGGCGAAGTTGAGAGCCACGTCTATGCCCTGCGAGGTGTAAGTGCGCGAGTTATTGGTGACATCTAAACGCAGGCTGCTACTGGTATTACTGTCGACTTCGCCGCGCAACAGCGCCATTTGATTGTCGAATAAACCCGGGTTAGCGAGTACCGTATAAATATCTGCGCCGCCAATAAAGCCATCGAATTTATTCCAATCCCGCTCGAATTCATTGCGGTAAGCTTTTGCAAATAGCTGTATGCCGTTGTTGAAGTCGATGGCGTAGTGAACATGCACTTGTGTGTGTTCAGAGCTAAACTCATCTAGTTGACTGGCGGCGTAGCGCTGCAGTGGGTCTTGGGTAAAATCTTGCTCGGATAAACCGAGATAGGTTTCGTTAGAGCGCTCATCGGCATAACCGAATTTTATTTGTAACTCTTGTTGCCGTTGGGAGCCAGCCTGGCTTTTCCACAAAAACTTAGCGTTTAAGTCGTTGCGGTCAAAACCGGTATTGTCGCCATTGTCCAGATTTTTGAAACCATCCGAGCCGTAATGCAAACCATCTAGCCAAAAGCCCAGTGTTTCGCCGGCGTGACTGGCGAAGCCCCGCAATTGTCTAAAGCCGAATTCGCCCACCGCAATTTCTACCTCGTTGTCGTCCGCTTCCAGCACCGGGCGGGTGACGAAGTTGATTGCCCCGCCCACGGTGTGCGGCCCGTATTTAATGGCTGAAGGGCCTTTAAACACCTCTACCGCCGACATACGATTAACATTGGGTACATAGTAAGCCGCCGGCGCGGCGTAAGGTGCGGGTGCAATCAGAATTTCATCTTCCATAAGAGTGATTTTGGTGCTGCGCTCGGGGTTGGTACCGCGCAAACCAATATTGGGGCGCAAGCCATAACCGTCTTCTTGACGCACATAAACGCCGGGTACCTGTTGCAGTATGGCGGTGATATCCGGGTTTAAAAACGCGTTTAAGCGGCTTTCATCGATAAAGGTTGCCGAGCCGGGCAGGGTATCGATGGCTTGCTTGCCGCCGGTGACTAAGACTTGCTCTTCGATTAAGCCCGGCGCAGTATCTGCCGCATGGCTGGCATTGGCGCCAACGAGTGAACAAATTGAAAACGATAACAAGTGAGATATTTTTTTTTTCATGATGGTTTTTCGTGGCAGTGTTAAACGGCGATTAAATGGTTGTCCCAGCGAATTCCGGGGTATTCACGCAGCGTGCTGGCTTTAGCTTGGTCGACTTGGCTTTGATGGACTTGGGTTTGATGGAGATGGCTTTGATCGGAGTGACTTTGATCGGAGTAGCTTTGATCGAGATCGAGCGCGCCGATATCGCCCGTGCCGGTGCTAAACACCACGCTTTGGTCCTTAAGCTGGCACACCCCGGCAATATCTCGGCGCTGGATTTGCGCAATAATTTTTTCATCGTCCCACAGGGTTAAACTATTC
>JAHQVY010000297.1 GCA_019634095.1 Cellvibrionaceae bacterium | reverse complement strand
GGGCTGAAATTAGAGTGAATTTTTTAACGTTTGCGGCAAATTCGTAGTCACTCTACGAGTGCAGCCGCAAAATTGAAAAAACACTTTAATTTCAGTTCATTGGGCGTCCGCAGTAGATTCAACTGATTAATTTAGGATAATACCTGCAGCCAGGTGGAGAACAGTTCAAAACTAGGCCTTATCTGGCGCAGGCTCTTATGTAAAGAGACTCGCCGCAGGCAGCGGGTTTGAGCACCGACAACGGCTTTTATTGTATTAAGGATAAAAATTCGCTGCGGGTGCTGGGGTTGGCGCGAAAACAGCCCAGCATTGCCGAGGTTTTCATTAGCGAATTTTGTTTTTCTACGCCGCGCATCATCATGCAGAGGTGTTTGGCTTCGATAATTACGCCCACCCCAGCCGCGTTAGTGGCTTCCTGGATGGTCTCGGCGACTTGTTTAGTGAGTTGTTCCTGAATTTGCAAACGCCGCGCGTACATATCAATAATGCGCGCAACCTTGGACAAACCTAGTACAGTGCCGGTTGGGATATATCCCACATGCGCATGACCGATAAACGGTAGCATGTGGTGTTCGCACATGGAAAACAGCTCGATGTTTTTTACCACAATCATATCGTTGGAGTCGGAGGGGAATAGAGCGTCATTTATCACCTCCTCGACACTCATATGGTAGCCGCTAGTGAGAAACTGGTAGGCTTTTGCCGCGCGTTGCGGAGTGTCTTTTAATCCAGGCCTAGAGAGGTCTTCACCGGTGGACTGAATAATTTGAGCGAAAAGTTCACTGTTGTTTTTGATGTTCATATGTTGCTCCGGCCACTGAATGGTTATTTGAAAAAAACAACCCATTGGTCGCCTTGCGGCCCTTAGTGACCGTATAGCCCCGTGGGCGACGAAGGAAAAAAGCGCTAGAATACCGGCCTTTTGCCCAATTGCCAAAGGTATTTCTATGCAGAATCTGCGCACGGTAAGAGATTGGATACGCTGGGGATCGAGTGAGTTCAACGCAAAAGGCCTGTTCTTCGGTCATGGAACCGATAACGCTTGGGATGAAGCTGCGGTTTTAGTGCTCTGGGCCATCCATCAACCCTGGACTCATTTACCCGATGTAATCGACGCGTGCTTGACCGATGCTGAGTGTCGCAAGGTAGAGCAGGTCTTGCTTACTCGCACCGACGAGCGCGTGCCCGCAGCTTACATTACGGGAGAAGCTTGGTTCGGCGGCTTGAAATTTATAGTCAATCGCGAGGTGTTGGTTCCGCGCTCACCGATCGCAGAGCTTATCGCCAATGGTTTTGAACCTTGGATCACGCAGCCGCCTCGACAAATACTCGATTTGTGTGCGGGAAGCGGCTGTATTGGTATTTTGTGCGCGAAGTTTTTTGACGCCGAAGTACACCTTAGCGATATCTCTAATAGTGCTTTAGCGGTGGCTCGGAAAAATATTGCTTTGCATCAACTGCAACATCAAGTGACCGCCGTTGCCTCAGATTTATTCGCGGGTTTGGCGGGCCGTAAATACGATCTCATCGTGTCGAACCCACCTTACGTTGACAAGCAAGATATTCGCAACATGCCAGCCGAGTTTTGTGCGGAGCCAGAAATTGCTTTGGCCGGTGGTGATGATGGCTTGGATTTGGTGCGTTTGATGCTGCGTGAGGCAACTGATTATTTAACTGAACAAGGGTTGTTGGTGGTAGAAGTCGGCAATAGTTGGTTGGCGCTAGAAAGTGCTTTCCCTGAGGTGCCTTTTTTGTGGCCTGAATTTGAAAACGGCGGTCACGGAGTGTTTATTTTGAGTGCTCAGCAGCTAAGCGCATATGCTCATCATTTTGCATCATGATTTTAAAATTAACCAACTCGCATTTGAAGCTCAGTCAGTGCGATCAAACTATGAGAAAATTATGTCTGGAAATACTTTTGGCAAGCTTTTCACATTGACGACTTTCGGTGAAAGCCACGGTGCGGCACTGGGGTGTATTGTCGATGGCTGCCCCCCGGGTATCGAACTCAGTGAGGCCGATATCCAGGGCGATTTAAATCGGCGCAAACCCGGCCAATCTCGCTATACCACCCAGCGCAGGGAAGATGACCAAATCAAAATTCTCTCCGGTATCTTTGAGGGGCTCACCACGGGTTGTCCTATTGGTATGATCATTGAGAATACCGATCAGCGATCGAAAGATTACTCTAAAATAAAAGAGCTTTTTCGACCCGCCCACGCGGATTACACTTACATGCAAAAATACGGTATTCGAGATTACCGCGGTGGCGGACGTTCCTCTGCGCGAGAAACCGCGACACGGGTTGCCGCGGGGGCGATTGCAAAAAAAGTGTTGAAAAAACTCTGGGGGATTGAAGTAAAAGGTTATCTGTCCCAGCTGGGCCCTATTGTTGCCGAAGTTATCGATTGGGACGAAGTTGAGCGCAACCCCTTCTTTTGCCCGGACGTAAATAAGGTTGCCGAAATGGGAGCGTATATGGAGGCGTTAAACAAGGCAGGCGATTCTGTGGGAGCGAAAATTACGGTGGTGGCGACACATATGATGCCAGGCTTGGGAGAGCCGGTATTCGATCGTTTGGATGCCGATATTGCTCACGCTATGATGGGTATCAATGCAGTCAAAGGTGTAGAGATTGGCGCAGGTTTTCAAAGCGTTTTGCAAAAGGGTACCGAGCACCGCGACGAGATGACGCCGCAGGGCTTCCAATCCAACCATGCTGGCGGCGTGTTGGGGGGGATATCAACCGGTCAAGACTTGTTAACCCATATCGCGTTAAAGCCGACATCGAGTTTGCGTACACCGGGTCGCGGCGTGAATGTGCGAGGTGACGAGGTAGAGGTTGTGACCACGGGTAGGCACGACCCCTGTGTTGGCATTCGTGCGACGCCGATTGCCGAGGCGATGTTGGCTCTGGTGGTGTTGGATCATGCAATGCGGCAACGGGCTCAAAATGGCAGCGTTTCACATCAGATTCCTCAAATCCCCTCAAGTCAATAGCTTCTTATTGTGCGAGGCTTGCAATCAGTGGGCGCCGCTCTTTTTTGGAGCGAAGCTCTCTATGGCAAGGTAGCGTGCTTTGATTTGAATTAGAGCAAGGCGAAACCTTGATCTACATTGTGAATTTCGCAGATAGTTTGACGGATATTGGGTGCTGAACAATATAACCTTTACCCGCAAACGCCGTTCTGCCACAATCTCGATCCCCTTCCGAATGTGCCTGCAGTAACTGAACTGCAAGAAGTTCTACTTTCTATGTGATTTGGTCATCATTCGTAATTTTGTGATCCTCAAGGTTTAGCTTTTTCGTGTCTAAATCCGTTTTTGTTTTGTTGTGCTGGGTAAGTTTGTGGCCCTTTACCGCTAACAATGGATGAAAAGCCGCAAAACAGCATTGCGGTGTTGCAAAAGCAAAGCGTTACAAATACTAGTTTGTGAAAAACGCAGTCTCTCGAAATACCGAAAGCTCAAGCGGGTTTCGAGGTGAGAATTTGCTACCTGGGGTGGAGTAAGTGACTTCGGCAGAGGGATTTACGTTAGCCTACGTTAGAAGGCATGGGAGAGAACAAGGAAAAAATAGCCGGCGGCCTTGGTCTGTAAGAATCAAAGCGATTTTGTCCGGCAGATAGCGATAAATTTTTTAATTCTATTGTGTTTATAGCTAGAAATTGTGATTATTTATTGTTGATATTTGCCTATGTTAATCAGTGAACCTAGCCGGTGCGATGTTTTTATCCAGAATCATTTAGCAGATAAATGGCTCGCCGCGACGTTTGAAATTTAAGATCTTCGGCTAGATCGTTAGTAAATATAAAATATTTAATTTGTTGATTGAATCGGTGCGGACCCTTCCGCTCGGTGTCGCAAAGCGCCGATTGTCTATGGATTTTTGGTTTTTCCCAAACTTATTTGTTTGTCTTGGTAACTGTTTTCGCTTCTAATTCTTTGTTAGCATTGCCGCCGCTCGTGTAATACATTTTTTTTTTGGAGTCTCGAGAAGAAGGTAATGTATGAATTTATTGATACGCTGGTGTGAAAAGTGATACTACTTCATAGACTGTTTAGGTGTAACTACATGATAATAGTCGGAAATTATTCCAAACGAAAAAGTATAAAGCCATGGTTTGTCGTGTTTCTTTTTTTATTTTGTCCATTGCAGCGTGTTTTGCATTCCCCATTGGCGCCGTGGCCGCAGATAATTGCCCAGCCGTAGATTGTGACTGCGCCAGCTTGCCAAAAGAGCACTGGAGAAGTGTTTGTTACAAAGAGGAATCTCAGTTAAAACGGCAGTGCATTGCCAACTCGTCGCAACCTTTGGGTTATTGTTTGGTTCACGGGCCTGCTGCCAAACCATTGCCTTTGGCGGTAGAAATGACCGAGGTTTCTGTTTTACCGGAGTCAAAATTGGAACAGGCACAGGAAAATAGCAGACAGGTGTATTGGTCGCTGCGCTCTGATTTTGACATGTTCGAGGATTTTATCAGAATAGAAGCCTACAAAGAGGCGAAAGTTGTGTTTGATGTTTTTGGTAAAAACCTCGATGCATTGTTTTCTAATCAGCGCCAGCTAACGAAAAGTTTTGCAAGCTTAAACAAAGAGCGTAAGGCGCGCAATCTTTGGTATGGGTATGCTGGCAAAAGCATTAGTATGGCCGAGTCGCTCCGAAAGCTCGGTCTAAAATTATTAAAGAAACGCAATGCGGACAACGATTCTAGCCGCGAACGAGCGCTGGGCATTCTAGCGCTCAAGGCACTGCGGTCGTCGAGTAAGGCTTTTGAAATGGCTGCGCAAAGCTACACGAGTGCTGGCGCCGACAAAAAAGCGGCCTTTGTATGGCGAGATGCTTCAGCGGTATCTTTGGCAATTTTGAAATACAAAAGAGCGGAGGGTGCGCCCGATAGTCATTTGAACTACTACAGTAATCAAGTGGCGGTGAGATTATTTCGCACCGGTTATCATTGGCAGCTGGTTGAACGGCCTGACGACGCATTTAATGCTCTACGCGATTCACGCAACTACTTCCTGAACAAAAGTTACTTGATTAGCACGCTACTCGACGGCTATGGCGATACCTCAGTTGCTGAAAACTAGTGGCAGCCTTGAATAGCATATGGCCTGTGATAGTGGGTGTTCTGCATTGTTGAGCGTTCGCCAATATGGTCTGCCAGAGGGCTTGTTGATCGGCTGCTCTGTTTGAGAGTTTTAACCTAAATTAATCAGTTGGATCTACTGCGGACGCCCAATGAACTGAAATTAAAGCGTTTTTTCAATTTTGCGGCTGCCCCCTTAGAGTGACTACGAATTTGCCGCAAAAGTTAAAAAATTCACTCTAATTTCAGCCCCTTGAATGCCCTCGCTACGATCCATCTGATTTATTTAGGTTTAAGGAAGGTAGTACGCTCTATCTGTGCGAAAGAAAAATACTTTTTATTTGTTTTAAGCTATTCATATAAGCTTAGTTGATTTTTTAATGGGCTTTATTGCAATGGGTTTTATTGTAATTGGTCGATTTTGGATTGCCGCAATAGATAGCAAATAAATACCGTACTAAGTCACAGCGTTCTGGAAGCAGAGCTTGCTTCAGAAACTCCCTGGAATCCTTTTACTGGCGCATCGCTAGCAGATTCCGCCGCTAACCTCGCAAAAAAAATCGGCGCTAAAACAGCTGCTTTTAAAGCAGCTGTTTTAGCGTTGCGCTAGATTTTTTTGAGCTTCACTAAGAGTGACTGACATCCGCCTTAAAAAAGTCTCCGTTCAAGGGCTTAAATAGCCCTGTAAAAGTTTCTGAACTTACCGCTTTATGCATGCAATATTGGGGTGTCGCAATTCCGTTATACTCCACCGCTTTTATAGCTTGAAATTCTCATTGTCACCGTTTGTTTGTTCTCCTGTCATACCAAATCTTTTTTAAGTTCTCGCCTGCTGCGCTTTTCTTTGCTCGTCTGTGGTTTCGGCTGTAGGTATTGCCTGCAGGCAGTTTGGCGATAGTGATTCAACTGCCTTGTTTGTAGGGAGTATCTCAGTTAACGCGATTAATTTTGGTTTAACTCTCGCAAGCAAGTTGTAGCCCGTGAAGTTGTTACCGCTCGCAGGCAGTTTAACCCAATTTTTTAAGCGGCCATTGGTGCTTGTGCCTAAACGGTCACTATTACTTGCAACGCTTGGCAGGGCTATTAACAGCAATGCCAATACCAGCCGCCGCATTAAATAAATATCCACCTTGGGGCAATATGGCGCGTCACTCGCTAGTGCAACAGCAACGCTTGTCAAGTCTTGCGCCCAAGTTGTCGATATGCACAGGGACGTGAGGTATTAGGACAACGCAGGAGCGGTTGTCGATAGGTATTGGTATAGGTAGATAGGGTTCACGGGATACATTACCAGCAAGAGACTTAGCGTGGATACCTTCTGTTTCCTGTCGACTAGTCAGTTAATAGGTTAAGTATGAGGATGAAATATTAATCAGTTACTGCATATTGTCTTAGTGCAGCAGATGTTTTGACTATCATATTGAATATGTTCGCCTTTTCGATGATACTTGATGACGATGTAACCGACAACTGCGGTGTCAAGTTCTTGGCGACGTTTACTGTGAAACAATAGTCTATGATCGAATCAATGATAGCGCGTGTGGAGAAGTCGAGAAAGGGGCGTAGTGAGGGCGTTGCTCACAGTATCAACAACAACTTTTTTGTATCGACAATATTCAAAAAAAACTGGGGTTTGTTGGTAAATCACCCTTTGAATGCCGTTTTATCACTGGGAAGTAAGCGTCATAATGAAGCGGTATCAACCCTTAGAAAAAGTCTAGTCGAATTATTTCTGTGCGCATGCCTGTGTGTTGCGGCGCCAGTTTTCGCCACATTAT
>JAHQVY010000296.1 GCA_019634095.1 Cellvibrionaceae bacterium | reverse complement strand
GGTTGCATACAGTAAATACACCATGGCTAATAATGCGCCGCGATTACCGCAATGTTTATGGGTGGAGTTGCCACAACATGTCAAAGAAGCGCAACCGGGGCATCCTTGCTTGGTGCTCCGCAACTTTCAATACTCAACTTTCAATACTCAACTTTCAATATTCAACTTTCAATTTTTAGTTTGTAATATTCAGCTTTCAACTTGCAATATTGGATTTTCACTACTGAACAAATGAAAGGCAGTGGCATTTTAACAAATATTGATTGGTGGCGCTTTGTTGGCTTGCGAGGCCTAAATCTCGAGTGTTTTGGGTATAATAACAGACTAACAATAAAAAGCCGTTAGAAAACCTACGTTAAACCCGAATGCTTACTCAAAAACTCTTCGAAATCGACCGAAGCTCAGGCCCTACACGTCTGTGAGTATCGCGTTTTTCTGAACAACGGCCGATAAATAATGGGTGGAATGCGTGGACGAGGCTTAGGCCTCTTTTTTTGCGTAAACAATATAGTTAACATCCACATTTCGCGGTTTCAATTTAAACTGCTTTAACAGAGGATTGTAGGTTATTCCAGATATATCTTGCAGGCTTAACTGGCTGTCGCGTATCCAGCTTGCCAGTTCAGAGGGGCGAATAAATTGTGTATATTCGTGAGTGCCTTTGGGGAGCAGTTTTAAAATATATTCGGCACCGAGAATAGCGAATAAATACGCTTTGGGGTTGCGGTTAATGGTGGAAAAGAAAACATGGCCGCCGGGTTTTAACAAGCGATGACAGGCTTGCACCACTTGGGCGGGGTCGGGAACATGTTCCAGCATTTCCAAGCAGGTGATTACATCGAAACTCTCCGGCTGTTGTTGCGCCAGCTCCTCAACGCTTATTTTTAGGTATTCGGCGCCAAACCCAGACTCTAATCCATGTAGCTTGGCCACCTCCAATGGCGCCTCGCCGAGATCGATGCCTGTGACTTGTGCGCCGCGCTGCACCATGGCTTCGCAGAGAATGCCGCCGCCACAGCCCACATCTAACAAGCGCTGCTCCGCCACCTTCGCCCGTTGATCGATATAGTTAACCCGTAAGGGGTTCATTTGATGTAGGGGCTTAAATTCGCCTTCTTTGTCCCACCAGCGACTGGCCAAACGCTCAAATTTGGCGATTTCGGCGGGGTCGACGTTTTGGCTGCGGGTATTCATGGGCATAGTTTCCTCGAAAATGAACGTTTTAGTTTAATCGCTGCGGCTCAGCGCTGCGAGCGGGATTGTAGATTACGGACGGTTTGATGTAAAAATGCTCTCTATGACTACTTTTTAGCCATTAAAAGTCATTAAATAAGCGAGTTGGCGGCTGCGTTTTAACCCGTAGTCTAAATTATGACTCAGCGGCTAGGTGGCGCGTATGTTCTGTTCAGATACTGGCCCTATCATACTGATTTTATGGTAGTATTCGCCGATTTGTTATCTGCTGAAATACATTGTTATTAAGCCCGTGCAAGCTTGGCCTTAGCTGGCCGCTCGCGCAGTAACAAAAATCCATGGAAGCGTGATTTTCCTGTTAAATATCTTCCTCATATTCACGCATATTTTTATTTTTCGATCAGGTCGTCCCAGGGTGAAAACATAGATGGGTGAAATTGCTAAAGAAATTCTTCCGGTTAATATCGAAGACGAATTAAAACAGTCATATCTAGATTACGCCATGAGCGTTATTGTCGGGCGCGCTTTGCCCGACGTGCGCGACGGGCTCAAACCGGTACACCGTCGTGTGTTGTTCGCCATGAACGAACTGAAAAACGATTGGAACAAACCGTTTAAAAAGTCTGCCCGCGTGGTGGGCGACGTTATCGGTAAATACCATCCCCACGGCGACAACGCCGTCTACGACACCATTGTGCGCATGGCGCAGCCGTTTTCACTGCGCTATATGCTTATCGACGGTCAGGGCAACTTCGGTTCCATCGACGGCGACAGCGCGGCGGCCATGCGTTACACCGAAGTGCGGATGCAGAAGTTGGCCCACGATATGCTGGCCGACCTCGAAAAAGAAACCGTGGATTTTGTCCCCAACTACGACGATTCCGAGCTTATTCCCTCGGTGTTACCCACGCGCATACCCAATTTATTGGTGAATGGCTCCTCCGGTATTGCCGTGGGCATGGCCACCAATATCCCGCCCCATAATCTGCGCGAGGTGGTTAAAGCGTGTATTGCTGTCATTGACAACCCGAGTATTGGCATCGACGAGCTGATGGAGATTGTACCGGGGCCAGACTTCCCCACCGGCGGCATTATTAATGGCCGCGCCGGTATCTTGCAAGCCTACCGCACTGGTCGCGGCCGCATTTATGTGCGCGCTAAAGCCGAAGTGGAAGTGGATGAAAAAACTCACCGCGAAACCATTATTGTTCACGAAATTCCCTACCAGGTGAACAAAGCACGGCTTATCGAAAAAATTGCTGAACTGGTTAAAGATAAGAAGTTGGAGGGCATATCGGAAATTCGCGACGAGTCCGATAAAGATGGTTTGCGGGTGGTTATCGAAGTAAAGCGCGGCGAGTCGGGGGAGGTGATATTAAACAATTTATATGCACAAACCCAACTGCAGAGCGTGTTCGGCATCAATATTGTGGCCCTAGTGGACGAGCAGCCGCGAGTGTTAAATTTGCCGCAACTGCTCGAGTATTTTGTTAAGCACCGCCGCGAAGTGGTAACTCGCCGCACCGTGTATTTATTGCGCAAAGCGCGGGAACGCGGCCATGTATTGGAAGGTTTGGCGGTGGCGATTGCCAATATCGATGAAGTGATCACCTTAATTAAAGCCTCGGCCTCGCCGGCGGAAGCCCGCGAGGCCCTGCAAGCTCGCGCTTGGCCGGTGGTCGCGATTCAAGCCTTTCTTGAGCGCGCCGGTGAAGATGCCTGCAAACCGGATGACTTGGGCCCTGAATTTGGTCTGCGCGATGGCAGCTATTATTTGTCGCCGGTCCAGGTAAAAGCGATTCTCGATTTGCAACTGCATCGCTTAACCGGCATGGAGCACGATAAGCTCTTAAAAGAGTACGAAGAAAAATTAGAGCAGATCGCCGAGTACCTGGAAATTCTTGGCAATGCGCTACGTTTAATGGCGGTGATCCGCGAAGAGCTCGAAGCGGTGTTAAATGAATACGGCGACGAACGCCGCACCGATATCCAAAATTCTCAACTCGACCTCACCGTGGAAGATTTAATCGCCGAGGAAGACCGCGTGGTTACGCTGTCGCATGGCGGTTATGCCAAGTCTCAGCCCCTCGATGCCTACCAAGCCCAGCGCCGCGGCGGCACCGGCAAAGCTGCAACCTCGGTAAAAGATGAAGATTTTGTGGAGCACTTGCTGATTGCGAATACCCACGATTATCTGCTGTGTTTTACCAATGCCGGCAAGGTATTTTGGTTAAAAGTGTTCCAAATTCCGGTGGCGGGGCGGCAATCTCGTGGTCGGCCGATGGTTAACTTGTTGCCCTTAGAAGAAAACGAGCGTATTACCTCGATCTTGCCGGTAAAAGAGTTCGATAACGATCACTTTATCTTTATGGCCACCGAGCAGGGCACGGTGAAAAAAACCTCGTTGAGTCAATTTGCGCGGCCGCGTTCGGTGGGTTTGCGGGCGATCGAGCTGGACGAAACCGATAGTTTGGTGGAAACCGCGATTACCGATGGCAAGCGCGATATTCTACTGCTCAGCTCTAGCGGCAAAGCGGCGCGCTTTAAAGAGAGCGAGGTGCGCGCTATGGGGCGTATTTCCCGCGGTGTGCGCGGTATTCGCCTAAACGAGGAGCACAAAGTGATTTCCATGGTGATTCCCGCCGAGAATGGTCGCGTGCTCACCGTGAGTGCCAACGGTTTTGGCAAGCGCACCGAGGTCACCGATTTCCCCACCAAAGGGCGCGCTTCGCAAGGGGTTATTGCCATGCAAACCAGCGACCGCAACGGCGCCTTGGTGGGCGCCACACAAGTGTTTAGCGGCGATGAAATTATGTTGATTTCCGACCAGGGAACCCTGGTGAGAACCCGCGCCGATGAAGTGTCACTGCTAAGCCGCAATACCCAGGGGGTGCGCCTCATTAAAGTCAAAGACGGCGAGCACATTGTGGGGGTAGAGCGCATTCAAGAGCAAGTGGACGGTGCAGTGGCTGAGTTGGCCGAGAGCCCAAGCGATACCTCGCAGGCCGACGACAGTGCCGCGGTTTCACAGGCCGATGACAGTGGCGATGATGAACTGTCACAGGCCGACGATGACAGTGACGCAGATGAGGGCGGAAATGACGATTAAAAATGACGATTAAAGATGATGATTAATAGTGGGTGGAGCTGAAAGTGACTGCTGAAAAGCCTGAAAACACCGAAGAACAGCGTTTGCTCGCGGAGCTGCGCGAGCAAATAGACAGCCTCGATGATCAAATCGGCAAGCTTATTTCCCAGCGCGCCACCTGCGCGCTGCAAGTTGCCGCGGTAAAACAGCAGTTTTCCTCGGGCGAGCCGCCGGTGTTTTACCGTCCCGAACGAGAAGCACAGGTTATTCGCAAGGCCATGGCGCGCAACGAGGGCCCTTTAAAAGACGAAGAGTTTGCCCGTTTGTTTCGCGAAATCATGTCCGCTTGCCTGGCTTTGGAGCAGCCACTGCGGGTAGCCTATTTGGGCCCCGAAGGTACCTATACCCACCAAGCGGCCATCAAGCATTTCGGCCACTCTGTCAATGCGGTCTCCATGGGCGCTATCGATGAAGTGTTTCGCGAGGTGGCTTCGGGGGCTGCGGCTTATGGCGTGGTGCCGGTGGAAAACTCCACTGAGGGAGTGGTTACCCACACCTTGGACAATTTCATGGAAAGCGATGTGCATATTTGCGGTGAGGTGGTGTTGCGCATACACCATCATTTATTGGTGTCAGATATTACCCGCACCGATAACATTAGCCGCATATATTCCCACTCACAGTCCTTTGCGCAAACGCGCAAATGGATTGATGCCCATTTTCCCAAGGCGGAGCGGGTGACCTTAAACAGCAACTCGGAAGCGGCAAAACGCATTAAAGGGGAGTGGAATTCAGCGGCCATTGCCGGCGAGTTGGCCGGAGAGCTCTATGAGTTAACGAGTTACGCAAAAAATATTGAAGACCAGCCCGACAATTCAACCCGCTTTCTTATTATTGGCAGTGAAGAGGTTGGTCGCAGTGGCGACGATAAAACCGCCATTTTGGTATCTACGAAAAATGAGCCGGGTGCGCTGCATCACTTGCTTGAGCCGTTTCGGCGCTTTGGCGTGGATTTAACCCGTATAGAAACGCGGCCTTCCATATCGGGCACTTGGAACTATGTGTTTTTTATCGATTTGTCCGGCCATATTAGCGATGAACCGGTGAAGCGGGCGATGGACGAAATTGCCACATTCGTCGCCGACTTAAAAGTGCTGGGTTGCTTTCCAAAGGGCGTGTTGTAGTTAGATTGTAGCAGATTGTAGCAGGGCCCCGATTCTCACAGACCTTTCCCGTGCAGGCTTCACTGGCACCAGCGTTAAAAATTTAGCTGTTGGGAGTGCGCTAATTCTTAGAGTATCGATTTTGGCTTCGCGTTTTTCGAAGCCCTTAGCCGGATTTTTAGTGATATAAGGAGGCAAAATATTGGTGGACAACATGCTATTGGCGGACAACATTCAAATAAAAACCCTAGTGGTGATTGGGCTGGGTCTTATCGGCGGCAGCCTTGCAGCGGGGCTAAAAAAAAATAACGCGGCGCGGCAAGTTATCGGTATTGACCGTGTGCGAGACAGCTGCGAAAAGGCCTTGGCAATGGGCATTGTCGACCGCGCCGAAGTCAGTTTGGCGGCGGTAGCCGGGGAATTAGGGGAGGGGGATGTAATATTTATTGCAGTGCCTACCCTCAGCGTAAAAAACATTTTACAGCAAATAAAAGATGCCAAGATCACCGGGCAAGTGACTATTACCGATGGTGCCAGTGTTAAGGGCAGCGTCTGTAACGATGTGCAACAGGTTTACGGTGAGCTGCCGCTAAACTTTGTGCCGGGCCACCCCATTGCCGGTTCGGAAAGAAGTGGCGTCGATGCGGCCGATCCGCACTTGTACCAGCAGCACCGCGTTATCCTTACGCCCCTGCATCGTCAAAGCGCTGAGGCGGAGCGGCACTTTGAACGCGTCCGCGCCATGTGGCAAGCTTTAGGAGCCGAGGTGGTGACTATGGATGTGGCGGAACACGACCATATTTTAGGGGCCACCAGCCACCTGCCCCATGTGATTGCTTTTTCCCTGGTCGATACCCTTGCACACGACAGTAACAGCAAAAATATCTTCCGCTATGCCGCGGGTGGGTTTCGCGACTTTACCCGCATTGCCTCCAGCGATGCCATTATGTGGCGCGATATTATGCTGGCAAATAAACCTTCGGTACTGGCGGCCATCGATTTATTCAGCAAAAATTTGGCGGCGCTGCGCGGCGCGGTAGAAGCGGAAAATGCCACCGAAATTACCGGCGTGTTTACCCGAGCAAAGGTGGCGCGCGACCGCTTTATCACAATGTTATCTCATCAGGCTTACAGTAAAACTATGCAAAATACCAAGCAAAATCGACAGTATCAGGTGGCGCCGGGGGGCAAAATGCGCGGCGAATTTCGTGTGCCCGGCGATAAATCTATCTCCCACCGCGCCATTATGCTCGGCTCCTTAGCCGAGGGCGTGACCGATATTGAAGGCTTTTTAGAAGGGGAAGATGCCCTGGCCACCTTGCAGGCGTTTCGCGATATGGGCGTAGTGATTGAAGGGCCCGTTAATGGCCGCGTTAAGGTGCACGGGGTTGGCCTGCGGGGTTTGCAGCCGCCGAGTGATGTGCTGTACCTGGGCAACTCTGGCACTTCGATGCGCCTGCTCTGCGGCATTCTTTCCGGGCAAAGTTTTAGCAGCGAGGTGGTGGGAGACGACTCCCTGAATAAGCGGCCAATGAATCGCATCGCCAAGCCGCTGCGCGATATGGGGGCGCAGATAGATACCCAGGCAGAGGGCAAACCGCCGCTAAAAATTCACGGTGGCCAAGCCCTAAAAGCCATCAGCTACGCCATGCCCATGGCCAGTGCCCAAGTAAAATCGTGTTTGCTGCTGGCCGGTTTATACGCCGAAGGGCTTACCCAAGTAACCGAACCCGCGCCGACGCGCGACCACACCGAGCGCATGCTGCGCGGTTTTGGCTACCCGGTGCAGCGAGAAGGCGATACCGTATCGCTGGCTTCCGGGGGCAGGCTGCAGGCCACCAGTATCGATGTGCCTGCCGATATTTCCTCCGCCAGTTTTTTTATGGTGGCTGCCGCCATTGCCCCCGGTTCCGATATCACCTTAACCCATGTCGGCGTCAACCCCACCCGCACTGGTGTGATTAACATATTAAATTTAATGGGCGCCAATATTAACTTGTTAAACCTGCGAGAGGTGGGTGGCGAGCCGGTGGCGGACATTCGCGTACAGTACGCCCCGCTTCAAGGTATCGAGATACCCGAGGCGCAAGTGCCCCTGGCCATCGATGAATTCCCGGCGCTGCTGGTGGCTGCCGCCTGTGCCGAGGGCACCACCGTTCTCAGCGGTGCCGAAGAACTGCGGGTTAAAGAAACCGATAGAATTCAGGCCATGGCGGACGGCCTGCGCACTCTCGGCATTAATTGCGAAACCAAGGCCGATGGCATTGTGGTGCAGGGCGGTCAGTTGGGCGGCGGCACCGTGGAAAGCGCTGACGATCACCGCATTGCCATGTCTTTTACCATCGCCGCCCTGCGCGCCTCTGGCCCCATCACAGTAAATAACTGTGCCAATGTCGCCACGTCTTTTCCCCATTTTGACCAGCTGGCGAAAATGGCTGGAATAAGCTTAGAAGTAATTGATTCTTAGCAAAAATTTTATATTGACTATAATGCCCTGCATTGCGCGTGGCATTTGGTCTATACCCGTAGCGTTTGATATTTAGGTGTTAGGAGCGCGCCAATTTTTGTTCTTGGCAAGGCGCTACTCACAGGGATGTGAGGTATTAGGGCAATGCAGGAGCAATTGCCGAGACAACGCAGAATAGCCATTCTATTTAAGGCGGAGCAACACTGCCAAGGGCAAAAAGGGGCGTGCTCATGAGGCCTAAATATCAAACGCTACGGGTACAATGTCGAATACATTTTTCTATTGTAAGCGTATCCGCCAGCGCAGGGTTTTTCTAAAGGGCGATGCGGCTGCCGCATAGGGAATTGTCAACGCAGTCGCTGCGGCCTTAACTATCGATTGAATAACTCTAACTTATCAAACTGTGTGATTCATTTATGTCCAACCACTACACCATGACCCATTTAAAGCAGCTGGAAGCGGAGAGCATTCATATTATTCGCGAAGTGGCGGCCGAGTTTGACAAGCCGGTGATGCTCTATTCCATTGGCAAAGACTCCGCGGTAATGATGCACTTGGCAATGAAAGCCTTCGCACCCGGTAAACCGCCCTTTCCCCTAATGCATGTGGACACCACATGGAAGTTTCAGCAAATGATCCAGTTTCGCGAGCAGCGTATGCAAGAGCTGGGTTGGGAGTTAATTGTTCATATTAATCAAGAGGGCGTGGCCCAGGGCATTAACCCCTTCGATCACGGCAGCGCGAAACACACCGATATTATGAAGACCCAGTCCTTAAAGCAGGCCTTGGATAAATACGGTTTCGATGCCGCCTTTGGCGGCGCACGCCGCGATGAAGAAAAATCCCGCGCCAAAGAGCGGGTGTATTCCTTTCGCGATAAAAACCACCGCTGGGACCCAAAAAACCAGCGCCCAGAATTGTGGAATATTTACAACGGCAAAGTGGATAAAGGCGAGAGCATTCGCGTGTTTCCGCTATCGAACTGGACCGAACTGGATATTTGGCAATATATTCACCTGGAAAGTATTCCCATTGTGCCGCTGTATTTTGCCGCGAAGCGCCCGGTGGTAGAACGCGACGGGGTGTTAATTATGGTGGACGACGATCGCATGCCGCTCGGCGCCGACGTTCGTATAGAACAGAAAATGGTGCGCTTTCGCACCCTGGGCTGCTACCCCCTCACCGGTGCGGTGGAATCTTCCGCCACCACCTTGCCAGAAATTATTCAAGAAATGTTGCTCACTAAAACCTCCGAGCGTCAGGGGCGGGTTATCG
>JAHQVY010000295.1 GCA_019634095.1 Cellvibrionaceae bacterium | reverse complement strand
TTCAATTATTTAAAAAGCGCCTGTCCTTTGTGCTTATGTGCCTGTCCCTATCCTTTTTTGCCTATCCTTTTTCGTCCTTATCCTTTCCGTGCGCCTGTCCTTATCCTTCTCCTTTAAAAACCTGTCCCCATCCTTCTTCCATTAAAATAGCCTGTCTTCGTCCTTTCTACTCGTCCTTTCTTGCTCATATTCATCGGTAGATAAAGTTTTCCAATAGCTGAATCGAGCCCTCAGTGGCAAAAGATTCTGGGTGAAACTGTATGCCTTCTATGGGGTAATCTTTGTGTCGAACCCCCATTATTTCGCAGCCAGAGTGGGCGAGATGCGTAAAATTTTGCTCCTGTGCGGCCTCTTCGATTTTGAGTTCGTCTGGAGAGACAAGCGCGCTAATTTCAAGGCAGTTGGGCAGGGCCGTAATATCAACCATCAGGGAGTGATAACGCATAATTTCGATATGTTGCGGAATATTTTTAAATACCCCAGCTTGGTCGTGAATGATTGCCGAGGTTTTTCCATGCATAGGCAAGGGGGCTTTTATTACCTTGCCGCCAAAGCAGTGGGCAATGCCCTGCATACCCAAGCATACGCCTAGAATAGGTATGGTTTTGCCAAGTTGTAAAATAACATCGGCGCAAACGCCAAAGTATTCTGTTTGTTCTGGGGAGCCAGGCCCGGGGGAGATAATAATTCTATCTGGGGCGTAGTCTAATATCTGGCCCAAGCTTATTTCATTATTTCTCTTCACTAACAGAGAAATTTTTTCAAAGGCGCTCTCTGTACGGGCTTGAATAATTTCTCCAACATACTGGTATAAATTGAAGGTGAAGGAATCGTAGTTATCGATAATGAGTATTTTCATGTGTTAGTTTCACTCAAAAGAAGACAGCACGTTGCTCATGGCAGAGAGCTTGTGCTGAATTTCTTGGTATTCATCTTCTGCATTGGAATCGTAGACATTGCCGCCGCTGGTTTGTGCATAGCCTTCGGAGCCGCAAATAAACACAGAGCGTATGGGAATGGCAAACACGCAGTCGCCGTTGAAGCAAAACTGCCCAAGGGCGCCACCGTAGGGGCCGCGCCCTTCATTTTCTAATTCGTTAATTATTTTCATGGCTTCAATTTTGGGGGCGCCGGTTAAGGTGCCGGCGGGAAAGTTTGCCGCCAATGCGCTAAACATATCTTCCCCTTCGGCCAACAAGCCAGATATTTCCGATGAAATATGCTGCACGTGGGAATAGCGTTTAATATCCATTAGGCTGCGTACTTTAACCGAACCAAACCGTGCCACGCGGCCGATATCGTTTCTGTGCAAATCTACCAGCATACTGTGTTCGGCTATTTCCTTTGGGTGGTTTAGCAAGCCTCTGGCGAGCTGTATATCTTCTTTTATATTGGCTCCTCGCTTGGTAGTGCCAGCAAGAGGAAAGGTCTCCATTTCTCCGTTGCGCAAGCGAAACAGTAGCTCGGGGGAGGCGCCAATAATTTTTTGCTCAGCCATTTTCATATAATACATATGCGGTGAGGGGTT
This sequence comes from Cellvibrionaceae bacterium, assembly GCA_019634095.1. GTDB lineage: Bacteria > Pseudomonadota > Gammaproteobacteria > Pseudomonadales > Cellvibrionaceae > JAHQVY01. The sequence goes on along the minus strand of JAHQVY010000295.1, from coordinate 5,443 downwards.
CATTTCGCGCAGGCGATCGTATATCGGCAGGCAATCGCCCTCTATTTTATACTTGGTTTTAAAGCCTACCTCGCATTGAAAAATTAAGCCCGAAATAATATCTTGTTTAACTTTGTCAACCGTGGCTTTGTGGGTGGCTTTGTCCATGGTATCGCCTAAGGGCGTCACTTTGGTTTCGCCATAGCTCACCGCCGCTTGTTGAACCAGTTGCTGCACCTCTTCAAAACGATTTTCATCGTAGTAGTAATAAAATATTTCGCCTGTGACTTGGTCGTAAATAAGCCCGTCGAGATAAACGCCAAATTTAAAGGGTTCAAAGCTTGCGCTGCCCTGGATATTGAGGCTGGGCTCGAAGAAGTTGGCGCAGTCGTAACCAATATACCCCACTAAGCCACCGCAATAGCGCCGGGAGATAATATCTGTGGGTATCATGGCGCGCAGAGTCTCATAAGGGTTTTCTGTAGGGTAGCAGGTTTTTTGTTTGCTGCGGTTGTCGAGCACGCAGAGGGTATTTTTATCGCTGGCGTATATTAATTTCGATGGGTCAAAACCAACGATATGATGGCGGGAGGTATAGCTTTCTTCGCCCAGAGATTCAAATAAAAAGCAGTATTCGTATTTGCGCTCAATTTTGCAAAATAGCGAAAAAATATCGTGGTCTTCGGTGAGCTTTAAATACGAGGGTTTTCCTGGAAGTTGCAGCTTTGGCGGCGTTTTCATGGTGTTTTATTTCTAACCTGCTTTAAAAGGTGTCGTTTAAGTAGGCCTTTGCTATCTCTGGCCAGGGCTTGCGAGCCGCGTGTTACGGTTGCAATACCCACTCCCAGTGCGCTCGCTATGTCCCGTTGCGGGTTCTGTTGCAGTAACAGTCGAAAAATTTCCAAGCGGTTATCAATTTCTTTAGCTTCTTTTTCGGTAAACAGCAATTCTAGGAACTGTGCCATATCACGTTTATCTTCGATTTGACAAAGGATTTTGATGAGTATGCTGCTGTTGGTTTTTTGGTTCATTGCTGCAATCGCGTACTAGTACATAAGTTCCTATAGTTACATAGATCAATCGATATATCAAGCTGGGCATCTAGTGTTGCATTAGGCGCCGGTTACTTAACAAGCTGGCGTATTATCCTAAATTAATCAGTTGGATCGTAGCGAGGGCGTTCAAGGGGCTGAAATTAGCGTGAATTTTTTAACTTTTGCGGCAAATTCGTAGTCGCTCTACGGGTGCAGCCGCAAAATTGAAAAAACACTTTAATTTCAGTTCATTGGGCGTCCGCAGTAGATTCAACTGATTAATTTAGGATTATGAAAACCAGCAGTTGATAGACAGCGGTTGAAAGCCAACAGTGATGTCGGTTTGTCAGCGCCGCCGCGGGTGCTCAGGTGGCGATTCTAATTCGCTCGCCGCGAGCGTCTTTTACCAGCGAGCCCGTTGCAAAACCATTGTTTAGTCCCAAGCCCAGCTTACGGGCAGTGAAGCGCGTCATTTTTTTATCGCCGGGGGCGAAAATGCGTAAATGGCCAGTGTAATCTGCCATGTAAAACGGCACTTGCAAGGTTTCCGCTAACTGCGTATCCAAATCGGAGAAATAGCGGTGCCTGGAATTTTCGTTGCCGTGAGTGTGCCACATTGCGGTCACGCGGCAGCCGGGGAATCTGCCAACGCGAATGCTCGCCTTGCCAGAACCTCGGCGGCCCGCGGCAAGGCTATAGTGGTAGTGATTTGCGCACCGGTAAATGGCGCCAATAAACTCCCTGTCCTGGGCAACGGAGCTGGGGTTGAATGCATTGGCGGCGGCAATCGCGGCACTGTTTGTGGAATCGAAACGCCCAATGAGGGATTGATGCGGGTTGTTGTGTTGAACCTGTGGGCTGGCTTCAGCCGCTAGAATAAGTGCGCTGAGCAGCACCAAACCGCTAATGGTTTTGACAATGATTGCTGTGTTGACTGAAGAGATCATAGTATGTTTCCGCCTGGTTTAATCTGATGGCGAAAGCGTGGCCCAGCGCTGCTTGCAGAGCCTGAGGAAGCTCTGAAATAAGCCTTGGAAAAGCTTAAAAATGCTAAAGAAACCTTCGGAAAAGCTTCGCAGGGGGGATTTAGCGAGTAAAATGTCAGAAACTGCGGTGTTATGGTTTGAAAGGCGGCGAATGGTTACTCTGATTGCCCGAACGTTGCATAAAGTTTTGGATTCAGAAGCTTTGCCTACATATATGTAGGTAAGGAGCGTGAGCAGGGAGCGGAAGCTTTGCCTACAAGGATGTAGGTAAGGAGCGTGAGCAGGGAGCGGAAGCTTTGAAGGCTCCGGTTACACGTATTCTATCTTTACGGTTAGTCGAAATGTCTGGAGAGGTTTTTTATATTGCAAAAGTTGCCAGTAATAACTTAACAAGTCGCCTCTCTTTGCAAAAAATGGATGTCCGACAGCGAGCTAAGGCGGACACTTCGGGCGTCCGCTACGGTCAGAATTTAATTAAAATGTTAGGTATATCAATCGCTTGTGTCTTGGCGCAGTATTTGCGGAACCTCGGTGAGTTCTCGCTTTTACCAGCGACAACAAAATTCTTAATAATTGCACGGAATCAGGGGACATCGATGACGGGCACAGGCTTTTGCAAGGTTGGGGTCTGGTATTGCCAATGGAGATGCGTTTGGATAATTTGCAGCATTTATTAACCGATGGCTTTTGGTTGCAAGGTTGGTTTATTGACCCCTTACATGGCCGCTTCGCCAGTGAGGCGGGCCACCAGTTACATATTGAACCCAAAGTTATGGATGTAATGCTCTGCCTGGCGCGTCACCATGGCAAGGTGGTCAGCCGGAAGCAACTGCTCGATACTGTTTGGGGGGACGTGGTGGTGAGTGAAGAAGTACTCACCCGCTGTATTTCTGAATTGCGAACTGCGCTAAACGACACGGCTCGTCAGCGCCGCTTTATAAAAACGATACCCAAGCGGGGCTACAGTTTAATTGTTGCACCTACCGCCGCAGCTGCGCCAACTGGTGAAACAGCTCACGGGCCAGCGGCTTCCCCCTCATCGCCGAGTGCGGTTGCCGCGGGTGGCCTTGCAAGTGCCCGCGGCTTGACCGAATCAAGTGCCCACAGCTTGACCGAATTAAGTGCCCACAGCTTGACTGACGCAAACGCCACTAGCTCAAGCGAAACAAGTGCCCACAGCTTTTCTGGGACAAGTGCCCACGGCTTTTCTGGGACAAGTGCCGACAGCTTATCTGGAACAAATGCCCACAGCTTATCTGGAACAAATGCCCAAAGCGAAGTCAATATCGATGCCGAAGGGAAGTCGGTAAACCCAAAACAGGGTGGCGAAACGCTTAACGATGGACGCGGCAAAAGCGTCGCTGCGCTTGCCTCAGGCCGTCGACGATTTCAATTGGCTGCAACGCTTGTGTTAGTGGGTTTGATGGCGATACTTGGGGTATATGCCTATCAAAGCTGGTGGGACAAAGCTAAACACGAGGCTACTGGTGACTTGGTCAAGCTGGCACAAGGCCACAGCCAACTGGAAGATACCGACTACGCGCTCGATGTCGCCGTGATGCCATTTGCCAATTTGAGTGGCGATAACGCAAGCGATTATCTGGGCGACGGACTGGCGGAGGATATTCGCAGCAGGCTAATGCATGGCGGCGGCCAGCGGGTGGCGGCGCGAACCTCCTCGCAAATATTGAGTGAGCAGGGTGTGGCACTCAGCGATATTGGCCGTTCTTTGCAGGCGCGCTTTATTGTCGAGGGCACTGTGAGACTTATTGGCCAGCAGCTGCGAGTAACCGCACAAGTGTTTGCAACCCAAGACAGCAAAGTGTTGTGGGCGGAGTCCTTCGATGGTCACATCGATAGCATGTTCGCCCTATTTGACAGTATTTCCAGCAGGGTGGCTGCGGTGCTGGCGGATACATCGCCACCTTCTGCGACCGCACCCATCACGGTATTGAACAGCAAACCTGCCAGCAGTGTAGCCTACGACAATTACTTGCTGGGCCGCTTCCACTGGAATAAGCGCGACCTGCCGTCGATTGTTAAAGCGCAGAGCTATTTTCGCAGCGCCATTGCCCAAGACCCGCAATTTTCTCCCGCTTATGCCGGCCTTGCGGACAGCTTAATTCTGCAGTACACCTACTCTGGCAAAGAGGTAACCGACTCTGCCGCAGCCTTGGAGCAAATGAGTGTCGAGGCAGAAAAGCTGATTGCACGGGCCCTGGAAATAAACCCTCAAGATGCTGAAGCCCTCGCCTCGCGCGGGCTGCTGGCGAGTACCCACCAGGACAACGCTACAGCTATTCGCCACTACCGAAGTTCGGTAGCACTCAACCCGAACTACGCCATGGCGCGCAGGTGGTTGGGCTCAGCGCTGCGGTATGTGGGCGACATAAATGGCAGCATGGAGCAATTTAGCTTGGCCCTGCGTTTAGACCCGCTGCATCCGGCAATACAGCTAAATTTTTTATATGGCTTATTTTTTCAGGGCAAGTATTCGCAAGGGTTGGCTAAAAGCAATGAATTCTATGCCCTGACCCAAAATCCCAAATTGCAGGCCATGCAACTGCATGTCTATGCAATCACCGGAGATCTGGCATCGCTGTTTAGCGCTGCCCGCCAGTTGCAATTGGCTGAAACTGATCGCAGCTTAGCCGGGGTGTGGTTGGCAATGGCGCTGCTATACCTGGGGGAAGATACGCCGGTGGCGCAATACCTGTCGCGCAACGAAAAGCATCGTGAGTTGGCCTCGATGATGGCTTTAAGGCTAAGCCTAGCCCTAGCGAAAAGAGACCCGGATGATTTGCGTAAGGCCGCCACTGAGTTCGAGCCCCACCTGAATAAGCCCAATGCGAATGCCAAGTGGGTTTGCAAGCCCGCTATGTATCATCAAACCTTGGGGCTTATGGCTTGGCTGCAACAGGATATGCGCGAAGCAGATCAACATTTTACCCGCAGTGCCGAGATCTTCCGCCGCGACTGTTCCCAGAGCAGCTTGCAGTTTCTGGAGGTGCTCGCCCATCGCTTGTATATTGCACGACAGGTGGAGCAGGGCGCTGCAGCTGCCGAGGCTCTAACGGCCGAGGGCTGGCGGGTGATCGATAAGGCGACTACCGCTGGTCGCGGTGGAGTGGAAATAGAGCTGGGTAAACTGGCATTGCAGGTGGCCAATGCAGATTTCGCCGCGGCAAGCAAACAGATGCAAAGCATGGAAAATCGCGGTTGGAACCCACAATTTATGATGCAGTTTATGCCTCTATACGACGACTTTTTAGCGGCCTATCGCGCAGAGCATGGCCAGCCAGAATCTATCGCGCAGGCCGAGCAGTTGGCGAGAGGCCTGGTGGCGGACGTAGACTTAAAAAAATACGACATGTGAGGCGCCGCATTCGCAAGGTATTTTTTAAGTAAGGGGGGTGCATGAAGTAAATTCCAGAATTTGGCGCC
>JAHQVY010000294.1 GCA_019634095.1 Cellvibrionaceae bacterium | reverse complement strand
GCTTACCAGTACTTTACGGTGATGAGTTTATTGGCCGCATGGATTGCAAGGTGCACCGCCAGCGACGAGAACTGGAAATCAAGTCGCTGCATTTCGAAAACCAAAACTTTGACATCGACACAATGGCAGCGGCTTTTGGAGCGGCCCTGCGAAAATTTCGCAGCTTTCAACAGTGTGATAGCGTCTCACTCAAGCGTGTTGAACCAAAAAAACTACTGCGGCCGCTATTGAGCTTGCAAGAATGACGGTGGAACAGATAAGCGATGCAGCCAACACTCACTCAAACATACACTCTAATTAAAGCTCATTATTTAAATAATTTACTTATTAACTAACTATTCACTTAAAAAATCAAACATTAAAAGATAATAATTATCATTGTAATTATAATTATTACGCCAATTCCAATCCGGAAAAAAACATCGAGGCGGAAAAACTACCGTATTTCTATTTTTCAACAACGCTCTTTTTGTTTGCGAACTCAATAGCAAATTTAGAGCTGCCTGCGAAAATACTCAAATTTTTGTGGAAGCGCTGAAACCAAAAACGGTGAAGACGCGTAATCTCGGTAGAGAATTCACATACGCGCTTGTTCTCCCTCGATGACATAGCGCGGCCTGAGCTAATCGGGTTTAACTTAAGTAATCAACAGTAATTTGAAGAGCAAACTGGGAAGCAGTCTATGAAAAAATTATTATTTACGGCACTGACAGCAGCGATGTTATTTGCCTGTGGCGGCGACGACGATGATTCCGATAACGGCGACAACTCTGATCCCGGAGGCAACAATACTGGAGGCGGCGGCCAATCAACAATTCAAAGTTCTACAGGGGTTGATTTCCCGGTTGGTTGGCAAGATATGAAAACCATCGCCGCAACCGACCGTTTAGGTAATGGCACACTTGTATTGATTTTAGGTAACGAAGCCGCAGTAAACTCCGCAGAAAACATCACCAACAACGGAGCAACCGCTTGGGATGAAGGCTCTGTGATAGTGCGCAGCGTCTGGAGAGACCGCATCAATTCTGATAGCGCGGATACCTTGGCACCGGGTAACTTTGTATCGCTGACCGTGATGGAGAAAAACGCCAACGACTTTAACACCACCGAAGGCTGGGGCTATGGTTTGTGGCGCGGCGATCAGTTGGGAGCCGCCGATACCACCGAAAACATTGTTAATAATGAAACCTGCTTCGCTTGTCACAACCGCGAAGTACCGGACAAAGATTTCGTGTTTACCAACCCCGTAAAAATGCCCTCTCAAGCTGCAGTTTCTAGCGCCGCAGCATCTTCGGGCATTACCCTTCCTGCGAACGTTACCAATTGGCAGTTTATCAATGTGCACAAAAGAGTGGGTTCGCAGCAAGTTCGTGTGATTTTGGGCAACCCAACCGCTGTGGAAGCGGCTCGACTCGGCCTAACCAACCCCTGGCCAGAAGGCTCACAAATCGCCGACTTTGTGTTTGCCGGTGCCGGCAATGCAGACTCAGCCGATATGCTAGCTGCCGGTAATTTTGCAGCGCTGGCCTATATGGAAAAAGATTCCACGCTCTATCCCGATGAAAACGGCAACTGGGGCTACGGTTTCTGGAGAGGAGAAAACCTGGCAGCGGAGGATGCGGCCAATGAGCCTATAGTGAACAACGAAACTTGCGCGTCTTGTCACAACCGCGAGGTTGCAGAGAACGACTTCGTCTTTACTCGTCCTGGCAATCTACCCAGCGCAGCAGGCCAATAAAACGCCCTGGCCGGGCAGGCAAGCTAATCGCTGTTTTGGGCAAGCCCAGCCAAACAAACAGGAAACCGCCAGTCGCCAAGGGATTGGCGACTGGCGGTTTCAGTTTACAATATAACTAGCACTGTAAAACCCTTGCAGCACCTAGGCTCACGCAAGTTAATAGTGACTAAAGGTAATAGCGACCCGAGGTGGCAATTTATTATCCTAAATTAATCAGTTGAATCTACTGCGCACGCCCAATGAACTGAAATTAAAGTGTTTTTTCAGTTTTGCGGCCGCACCCGTAGAGTGACTGCGAATTTGCCGCAAACGTTAAAAAATTCACTCTCATTTCAGCCCCTTGAACGCCCTCGCTACGATCCAACTGATTAATTTAGGATTATTCGGCTAGAGCGCACAGTGCCTGCATACCGGGCAAAAAGAAATAAGCCCCGCCTTTTAGAGTAACCCACTGCGGTACACTTTGTAGCTTGTGACGGTAGGGTGACGCCGGGATGGTAAAGACGCCGGCATTTCCCCGCGCGGTGCCGCTGATAGGGTCCACTTCCCCCGCGAGCCCTTGAAAGAAAGGATCGTTACTCCACGATGCTTGAATAAATTCAAACTGGCGGCTGATCGACGCATTTAAGCACAAAAACAGCAAGCCCACTTCACCATCGGCATTCTCGTACACCCGGCCTCGCCGCAAAATACGATGTCGGTTGCTCACCTTCAATGCCGCCTCATCGCTGCGATCATGCACCGTTGAGCGCGGATTACTGCGGCGCACATGGGCACCAATTGGACAGCCCTGACCTTTGCGGTCTTCAAGGTAATCAAAATCGTTTACCCCCTGGGCGCTGGTATCCCGAGTAAGGCTATCTCCCTCTCGGGTTCGTCCGAGCATTTTTTCCCCCACATCCAAACCCTCGCGACTGTGAGCTTCAACATAAGCTTTAAATGCTTCGACATCTTGGGCCAGCTGGCGTATCACCAAAAATGAGCCGTTGCGGCCAAAGTCGCGCAGTTCGGGGCGCAGGCAATGGGGCGCTAGCCGGTCGCTGCCGGGCATCGCTGGGCTGCAGGCGGGAGAGCGCGGTAACTGACCACTGCCATCGGGATAGCCCAGAATAAATTCGCCCGCCGCAATAGCATGCAGTTGCCGCTCCCGCTTCGACACCAGGGCCTGGTCCCGGTAGGTACCCTCAATCACCGGTTGCGAGATACCATCGGCAAAACCAAAAGGCTCTTTTCCATCTTCGGGTAACTGCGCATAAATTCGCGTTACTTCGCGAAGCCCGTTGGAGGCTTGCAGGGCGTCGTCCAGCATTTGCTCAACCTCAGCTCGCTGCTGGGCAAAACACATCAGAACACCGTGAATATCATCCTGCACACCCCATCGCCAAGCCTTGGGCGCATTCCAATCGATATCGCCAAGCAAGCGACTGCGCTGCGGCTGCACCATGCCCTCGGTAAACTCCACTGGAAAACTGGTTTCGAGCCAGGCGCTCTCCATCAGGGTTTGCAGCCCGGCGGCAGTAAACGCGATACCTCGGTTGCTATCGCCGAGTTCGGTATTGTGTACTTTGCCGGAAGCAATCTCACCGCGCTCCAGCAACCCTTTTAACCAGCGGCGAAATAGCGGCTTTTCGGCAATGCCAAAACACAGGTAACCGGCATAGGGTAAACGGCCAAAACCGCGGATTGCCAAACCCTGAATATCCTTGAACTGTAGGTCGCTGCCCGGTTTTTTCATTGTACTAACTCCAGCCACTCTCCGGCATTGTTTTGCTGGTAATCCCCAGCAATGGCCTGGCGCAATGCCGTGTTGCGATTAATATTGCAAATACTTAAATGGGGATAGGCGTTAAACCATGCGAGGGTGGGGACCATAGAACGGCGCGCCCAGTCGATAAACTCAGGGCCATGGGCCGCGCCGCCGCCGAGCATAAATTGGCTGCGCGGCATGCCCTTACCGTGAGCCCAGGCCAAATTTAAGCCCCGCTGCGCCTTAAGAGTAAAATCGTCGAGATAGCTTTCCCAGCTACCGTCAAAATTGCTAACAAAAAGCAGCCGGCGATGCTGGTTGAGAGGGACCCAATGGGCGAAATGAATCGTGGGAATACTGCCGAGAACGCCGTGGATATAACCGTAGCGAGCGGCGAAGCTCAACAATTTAAAAGCTGCCCATTTCGCCCAACGCCGGGAAAAGTCCTGGTGGGCGTGCACCACACTCACCATATGATTGCAGGGTAAAATATCTTCGAATGCGCGCAGCGAACGCAGGTGCTCGGGTTCAGGCCGCCAAGCATCCTCCGCGGCACAGCTTTCTTTGCGCAACCAATTCCACAACCCCAATACCAAGAAAGTAATACCCGCAGCTAATACCTTTACGCTCTCCGCAAAGCCCGCTTGCTTAAACCAAGTGGTGACTAAGCGCAGCTTTGTCACAAGGGCTCTGCCGTGGGCTTTTAGCCCTTTAGGTATGGCCGCGCGCCGGTGTAACTGAAACTGAGCGTTTAATAGCTCTTGGGCATCGGGGCAGCTGGGGGGCAGTTGTTTTAAATCGGCGAAACGACTATCGGCCTGCAAAGCCGTATGAACCGCTAGTGCCGCGCTACCCGCATCGCTGCCTGGGGGTAATTGATCCAGCGTCGCGCTCACCAACTCATGCAACTGCGCCTCGAATTCTATTTGTTGGCGACTGCGGCCCACGCAACCGGAATAGCTCGCCGCCGGCATTTGCACTGTCGCTTTTAAAAACTGCGACAGCTCAGCAATAGTCCCCTGCTCAAACCCGACACAGCAATTAAACAGCTCGAGCACTGCCGGTTGCGTATTATTAGTTTCTGCCAGCGCGACAAATTCGCGAAAATAGTGGTCGATTGTGCCATCGATATTACTTTCAAATACTAAGTACCAGCCATCGATAGGATCGTCGTACAAAAACAAGCTGGCGTAATGTAGACAGCCCAAGTGTCTAAAGTTTAACGGGTCTGATTTCGGGCTATCACCGTTGTATTCTAAATTAAGCAGTCGCTCACGCAGCGTTTGTTGCTGACCCGGGACTACCGGAAAAATACAAGTAAAAATCACCTGAGACATAAAACCTTCCTTATCGTGGTGAATTATTCAATAGGGATGCATACCTATGCATCAATAAATAACCTAAACAGTGATGGACAGCGGAGGGAGGTGACAGTAATGGCCGCTGGCCATTACTGCCACCTTGCAAGAAATTTTATCCACAGCTCATTATATGAGGGATTAAAACATTAATAAATATCTGTTGTTTAAACAGCATAACACGTTAACAAGCCCTGGCAGTTATGCCTTGAATTTACCCTAAGCTGCATATGGTTTTGGCTTAAGTAGCTTTTAGAGACGTATTTATAACCGTGCATGAGGATTTTTTACAGCGAGTATAGGTCACTATCAGTGAAGCCCAAAAAAACAATTTAAGCGCCAAAAATGCCGCTACGAACTAAACTCAGCGGCTCTAGGTCAGAAAACTTACGCAACGTGAGTGCAAACATGTCAATTATGTCCAGCGAACCGGCGTTAAAATTTAGCTATCAAAAACCTCTTTTATATACCACGCCAACAAAGTCGTGCCTAATAGAATCAGCACGACTATGTATTGTTGAATTTTATAGCCTGTCTTCTAGACTAGAAGTTGCATGAACTTATAAACTTGAGTTGATACCGCTTTGAAACTGTTGGGTAGCTTATCCGTTAGGAATAAAATCCTTCTCATTCCAATTTTTGGAACCTTGGGTTTCGCGATTTATTTGATAACGAGCCATTTGCAATTAGACGCTGCCGTAGATGTGTTAAAAGATGCCAGACATCGACAGTTCCCACTACTGGAAATATCTAAAGCCAATATTTATCGTGTCGAGAAAATTCAGGAAGTGATGGGCTATGCGGTTAGTGCCAACGAGCTGTCAGAACTTGATCAAGCGGAAATCCTGTCAGAGGAATTTAGAAACAGCCTAGTTAAATCGAAAACTATTGCGCCGCACATTGCAGATGAAATAGACAAGATAAGTATTTTATTTGAAAGCTACTACGAGCAATCCCACAGCCTTTCGCGACACATTATTCTGGGGGAAGTCGATTTTTCTAATTTGGACAGTAAAACAAAAACACTTTCCGCAACACTTAATGAGTTAAGTGCTACCTTGGATATCTTTTACAAGCAGCGCTTGGAAAACTTTAATGCGGCCTTTACCCGAGTGGAGACAACCTCCCAAGACCTCGTATCACTTGGCCTGATATTAGGACTGGTTACATGCCCACTATTATTTATCGTTAGTATACCGGTGAGCAATTCAATTAAAGGTAGCTTGGACCAGGTGATACGAGCACTAAAAAATATTGCTGCCGATGAAGGGGATCTAACCTTCCGCATTCAAACCACAAGCCGCGATGAGATCGGCGAACTGGTTTCCTGTTTTAATCTATTTTTAGAGAAATTACAGCTCTCTGTGCAGGAAATTATCGGCATTGCACCAAACTTAACCGAGCTGTCGCAAGACGTTTATGACCTGTCGGGCCGCATCACGCAAACCTTAGTGAATCAACATAAAAGTGTCGGCGATTCGAAACAGAATATCGACTTAATGAGCGATAGCGCAGACAATGTTGCTGAGAACGCCGCCAATGCTGCTCAAGCCGCACGAGTGGCCGATGAAGAGTCTAGAGTGGGCTCGTCGACGGTTGCCGATGTGATTCGGTGCATCGAAAGACTGTCCACTAGCGTCAATAGCGCGTCAGAGGTGATCGAAAAGCTTAAAGATGATACTGCAGGCGTCAATGTGGTATTGGAAGTCATCAAAGGCATTGCAGAGCAGACCAACCTGCTCGCCTTAAATGCCGCTATCGAGGCTGCGCGGGCGGGGGAACAGGGGCGGGGGTTTGCTGTTGTCGCGGACGAGGTGCGCAGTTTGGCGACACGTACGCAAGAATCTACTGAAGAAATTAACACCATGCTAGGCCAGTTATTGGAAGCCTCAGAAGCGGCAGTGCAAAGCATGCACCAAAGTACAATTGCGGTAGGTAAATCGGTGGATGCTGCTAATAAATCTGGAAATAGCTTAAAAACCATTACCGATACCGTTAACACCATTACCAACATGAATGAGCAAATTGCTTCTACCACCGAAGAACAGCAACACATCTATAAGAACTTGGTGGGTGAAGTGGATAAAATTAATACACAAATGGAAACAACCTCTGAATCTGCGGCTCACTTGAACAGCGTCAGTGAGCAGCTCAGCTCCTCCGCGCACAAACTCCAAAACGTTACCAAACGCTTTAAAATCTAACCAATCATGCCCTACTCACTAATACTAGCTCTTCGTCATTTATGATAGAGATGGTGTAATAGTGGAATGGCACCTAATATAGCTGCAGCCCCAGCGATGCCCGGCGTATTGTCCAGCCGCTCAAGCCTTCCCTAGGCGCTATGCAAGCGTTCCCGACGTTTGCATGCCCGGAAAATACCCTGGCCATCCCTTTTCTAAAACGCTGGGTAAATGAATGGGCAACATGCCTGGGCTACCTTAGCTGCTGCCAGCCTTGTATCTAAAGGGTTTCAGCTTTAATTAAGTGTGATTGCTGTAATAGTGCTGTTCTCGTGATTTTGTGGTGATCTTGCTACGGCGTCGTTTTGCCGAGCACATTCATTGCCCTTGGCTCGTTTTATACACAAATCGATCATCAAACCGTTTCTAGTGTGGAAGCCCAAAGGAGGGGTTGCGCAATTTGGATGCGCTTTTTTATTAACGACAAACAAACTGTTGATCCTAAATTAATCAGTTGGATCGTAGCGAGGGCGCTCAAGGGGCTGAAATTAGAATGAATTTTTTAACTTTTTCGGCCAATTCGCTGTCACCCTGCGGGTTATCTACAGGGGTATAGTGTATTTCCTCAAGTTTGCCCAGAGCAAACTTGGCGCAGTCACAGAATTGAAAAAACGCTGTAATTTCAGTTTATTGAGCGTCCGCAGTAGATTCAGATGATTCATTTAGGTTTACGGTAAGAACCGATGTTGAACAAGATAATAACGCGCCGAAAACTTTTGGGTAGCGCTTCTGCGGCGCTTACTGTCGCAGCTTGCACACCCTTGAACTTACAATCTGGCAAGCAAGGCTTTTACCCGCGTCCCTATTCACGTATGCCGTGGACTGCACCAAGAATTTCTCCTGGAGCCGCTATTAGAGCAGTTGTTGGGCACCGCCCCTATCGGGCCCAGGGGTTTCGGGTTGAACGCGAGACCTACGACAGTAAAACCGTGGTGCACAATTATGGTCACGGTGGCGGGGGAATCAGCTTGGGTTGGGGTTCCTCTGGTTTAGCAGTAAAACAAGTGAATGATTTAAGCCCGGGGAAGGTAGCCGTGCTTGGCAGCGGCATTATGGGCTTGTGCACGGCACGCTTATTACAGGATGCCGGCTGGCAAGTATGCGTCTATACCCGCGATAGCTACCAACACAGTACGTCTAATGTGGCTGGGGGACAGTGGTCACCGGCTTCTACCCACGACCCCGACCTTGTTAACGAAGGTTTTTTAAGCAGCTTAGATGTTGCCGCGCGAATTTCCCATCATGCCTACGCGAGTCTACCAGCGGCCAAATACGGTATTACTTGGCTGGAGAATTATCAACTGCAGCGCCAGCCCTTTACAGATTTTAAGCGCCCTTCCTACGACGACGTTTTCGCCTATAGCGCAAGCTTAAAGCCAGGGGAGCACCCGTTTGCAGACACTTATGTACACCGCAATGTGACCATGTTAATTAACCCGGGCATTATGCTTCGCCAATTAACCACAGACCTGTTAGTAGCCGGAGGCACGATAAAAAACCGCAGCTTCGAATCGCTGGATGAGGTACTGGCTCTGCCAGAGCATACCGTGTTTAATTGTACCGGCTTAGGCGCCGCCAAGTTATTTGGAGATAAACAATTGGTGCCTGTCAAAGGACAGTTACTGTTTCTGCCGCCGGATCCAGCCGTAGATTACATGACAGTGGGCCCCGGCCCGGGTTTGCTGTATATGTTTCCTCGCTCTGATGTGACCGTGCTTGGCGGCACGTACAAGAAAAACGATGACAGTACGCACGTAGAGACCGAGGAAAATGCACGAATAATAGCAAGCCACGCTGCGCTGTTTAGCGGCTTTACTGTTTAGCAGCTTTACTGTTGCTGCTTTACTTAAGCATGTTTGATGCCCCCTGAACCCAGCAAACGCCATTGCCTGGCTCGGTATTTTCTGGGCGTTTGGCAATGGCGCTTAGCTTACTCGACCGCTCCCCTAAACCTAAAAAAATCGGTTGAACCTGCTGCGGGCGCCAAATGCCCAGAAATCAATGAGTTTTTTCAAATGCACAATGGAGGCCGAAGCACTGTTCTAATAAGGGACTTTAAACCGAGCGTATTGATGGTTTTGCCAGATAATTAACACTTTAAAGTGTTTAACTGGCGACAGTTACAACTTTATGGTGCAATATTTCTGTCTTTCCGGCCCAGCATTGGCCTATAATTAATGCAATTTTGTTCGCTAGGTAGCATTAAGCCACTATTTATGAGTATTCTGCTTCTACTAAGCCTATACAGAGGCGATAAATGAGTTCGGCTGCTTCAGGGCGACCTGGTGGTTTTTGCGCGTTTTTTGTACACAGCGCAAGCCGTTCAAGCTTGTAATATTGGGATTATTAGCCTTAGCTATCAGTAAAACTAGCGGTATTGTATTTATAGTGCCTTGGCAGCCGGTTTATCTATGCCACGGGGAGTCATGATTCAATGGCGAAAAGCAGCGCTAAATGATATAGACTACCCAACCACAATAAATTATGGTCGGGTTTGTTCCAACTTGGCAACTTGATGGCATTATTGGCCTTGGGTTTTGGACTCTATCGCAGACGTAAGTCCGCTTTAGTAGCGAACCGATTGTAGAGATAATATATAATTTGATTTTTGGCGCTATTTAATTTTTGGCCCTAGTTAATTTTTGGCCCTATCTGCATTGCCCACTGGCTTTTTGTGTTTATGGCAAGTGGCTATTTTGCAACATAAAATGCAGTAAATGTAAAAGTGAGCTAAATTTGGAATTTGCATTGGGTCATCAATCCTAATTATAGTTCCAAAAATTTACTTGGTCGTCGCCAAAAATGTCTATTAAGGTAAAGTAAAATTTATAGCACAGCGGCGATGCGCGCCTAACTTGGCGAGCTAGCACTCACAATTTCACAAGCTATTTGCGTTATGGTGATAGCGTGAATAGAACACAAATATCACCGCAAGAGAGAAAAAACAGTATGACTTCAGGAACAGTAAAGTGGTTTAACGGAGACAAAGGTTTCGGCTTCATCACACCGGACGATGGCAGCAAAGATTTGTTTGTTCACCATACAGAAATACAAATGGGTGGCTACAAATCACTCGATGAGGGGCAGAAGGTAGAGTTTGTGGTTGGGCAGGGACAGAAAGGTCCCTGTGCGACAAATGTAAAGCCTTTGTAAACGCATTCACACTTTACAAAACAAATGTAGTTTGTCAACTGCACTAATAGCCCCGGCTATTAGTGCAGTTGCTGCAGGCGTTTTAGGTTGTGTAACGCGCTTTCAAAGCGATTGATAAGTTGATCAGGATGATCGACTTAATTCAACATTCCAATGGCATTGTGGGTGAGAAGTTCGCGTTTATTTCTATTAGGAAATTAGGCGTTGGTTAACACTTAACGTGCTTTTAATAATGTTCAGCACTGCTTCACTAATCACTTATGCGGCACGCTTAGCGCCCAGCACATGCGGTGATTAATCGTTTTTTGGTTTTACCGGCCGCTGCCAACCCGCTATATTTTTCTGGCGCGTTCTGGCAACCACCAGCTGTTGGCTTTCGACATCACGGGTCACCGTGGATCCCGCCGCAACGGTCACATTCTCGCCCAGCGACAACGGTGCCACCAAGGCCGTATTAGAGCCGATAAACACCCCATCGCCAATGTGAGTTTTATGCTTGTTGGCACCATCGTAATTGCAGGTGATTGCACCGGCACCAATATTCACATGGTCTCCCACAATCGCATCGCCAACATAGCTTAGATGGTTAACTTTACTACCTTTGCCCACCACCGCCTTTTTCGTTTCAACAAAGTTACCTAATTTAGCGCTATCTTCCAATTGGGTACCGGGACGGATTCGAGCAAAAGGACCGATAAGGCAATTGCTGGCGATTTGCGAAGCTTCCAGCACACAATTGGCGTATACCTCGGTATTATCGCCCACCACCATATCTTTTAAATAACAATTGGGCCCAATACTTACGTTGTTACCCAGCGTGACGTCGCCTTCAAACACGCAATTGATATCGATAAAGCAATCTTCACCGGTGCTGAGACTGCCGCGACAATCGATACGCGCCGGGTCTGCGAGGGTGGCACCGCTGCTCATAAGTTGCTGCGCCGCCTCCTGCTGATAAAGACGTTCCAACATAGCCTGTTGCGCGCGGTTGTTCACGCCCATCACCTCCGTGGCACTGCTGGCCTGTGAACTGAGTACCTGCACATCACTGGCAACAGCAAGCGCAATAATATCTGTTAAATAATATTCACCTTGAGCGTTATCCTTGCTCAATTGCGGCAGCCACTTTAGTAAGTGCTGCGCGCCAACCGCCATAACACCCGTGTTTACTTCTTTAATTTCCAGTTGCTCTTCACTGGCATCTTTCTGTTCCACAATGGAGACAATATTCCCGTTGGATCCGCGCACAATACGACCATATCCCTGCGGTTTATCCAAGTTTACCGTGAGCAAACCCATACTGTTGGGGGTCACCTTTTTTAGCAGGGCCTTGAGTGTTTCGGTTTTTATCAGCGGCACATCGCCGTATAAAATCAATACCCTGGAACCTTCATATAGGTGGGGCATAACTTGCTGCACAGCGTGCCCGGTACCCAACTGGGGCGACTGCACAATAAAATTAACTTCCTGCCCGGCCAAAGCCGCCTGCATTTCCTGCGCCCCGTGGCCGACCACTAGATGGACCTTTTCCGCGTTGAGGTCGCGGCTACGATCGAGAACATGTTCAATAAACGGCTTTCCCGCAAGCTTGTGGAGCACCTTGGGAAGCGATGAGCGCATACGTGTGCCTTTGCCGGCTGCGAGAATAACAACTTCTAACATGATTAAACCTCTAAGATTAAAAAGGGTGGCTTTGCAGCGATGCGGTTAGAGAAAGTAGCGAAACAGCTCGATCAATATACTCGCAAGTGTAGCTCTACATTGAACCTAAATAAATCAGTTGGATCGTAGCGAGGGCGCTCAAGGGGCTGAAATTAGAGTGAATTTTTTAACTTTTGCGGCAAATTCGTAGTCACTCTACGGGTGCCGCCGCAAAATTGAAAAAACGCTTTAATTTCAGTTCATTGGGCGTCCGCAGTAGATCCAACTGATTAATTTAGG
>JAHQVY010000037.1 GCA_019634095.1 Cellvibrionaceae bacterium | reverse complement strand
TAGGCCTCATGAGCACGCCCCTAAGTGCCCTTGGCGGTGTTGCTCCGCCTTACATAGACTGGCTATTGTGCGTTGTCGCGCCTTGCCAAGAACAAAAATTGACGCACTCCTAACACCTAAATCTCAAGTGTTTTGGGTATATGTCGGCGCCAAATGCTGAAAGTTATTTCGCGCACGTCCATTAGCTTTGCATTCTCCGCTTGTGCTGAGCTAAGCTATCGCTCTAAATTTCATTAATTTGTGAAATTTGTTATGCTTTTTCGATATTTTTAAACCACATTTCTTATCATATCGTAAAACCCTATTCACCCAACCATAATGTACCCAAAGCGATTGAGTTCTAGGTGTTAGCAGCGCGTCAACTACGGCGCCTGGCAGGGCGCAACAACGTGGAATAGCCTCTAGACGACGCAAGGCCGTCAAGCGCCTTAAGGGGCGTCTGATAAGATCTAAAACTCAAACGCTACAGGTGTAGAACGCTGCATCGAGGCCGCAGGAACTTGTATGCTCTGATGCGATATTTGATCGATACGCTCACCAACAGTGCATGCAAGCCGATGAGGCCCCACTGACCAGCTTTATCTGTGCAACTTTTGAAGAGGCAATACCGATGACTCAAGCAACAACAATACATGCATACGCCGCGCTCGAAGCAGGCGGCAAATTAGAGGCGTTTAGCTACGAAGCCGACGAGTTAGCCGCTCACCAAGTCGAAATTGATGTAAACCACTGCGGTGTCTGCCATAGCGATTTAAGTATGTTAGACAATGAATGGGGGTTTTCCAATTACCCATTGGTTGCCGGCCATGAAGTGGTGGGCCGAGTCGCTGCGGTTGGCAGTGCGGTGAGCAAAGTCAAGCCCGGCGACTCGGTTGGCCTAGGCTGGCATGCAGGCTACTGCGGGGATTGTTTTTCGTGTGACACCGGGGACCAAAACCTTTGCGCAGCGGCGCAACCCACTATTGTTGGGCATCATGGTGGCTTTGCCAACAAAGTGCGCGCCGACGACACCGCTGTGGCCCGTATTCCAGAAGGCATCGATTTGCAAACCGCGGGGCCGCTGCTCTGCGCCGGTATTACAGTGTTTAACCCCCTGTTACAGTTCGATGTTAAATCCAGCGATAAAGTTGCGGTGATTGGGGTAGGTGGGCTTGGTCACCTTGCGGTGCAATTTCTTAAAGCCTGGGGTTGCGAAGTGACAGCATTTACATCCAGCGACACCAAGCGCAAAGAAGCTCTCGAGCTGGGTGCACACCACACCTTAAATTCGCGCGATGAAAAAGAAATCGAAGCGGCTGCGGGTAGTTTCGATTTTGTTCTCTCGACGGTTAACGTTAAACTGGACTGGAATCTCTACATCAATACCTTGAAACCCAAAGGGCGCCTGCATTTTGTTGGCGCAACACTGGAGCCACTGGATCTCTCTTTATTCTCCATGCTGCTGACACAGCGCTCAGTTTCCAGTTCGCCGGTTGGCAGCCCCGCAAGCATCGAACAAATGTTCGAATTTGCGCTGCAGCACAATATAAAACCCCAGGTTGAAGTGTATCCCATGCAGCAGGTTAACGAGGCCATTGCGCACCTGAAAGAAGGCAAAGCCAAGTACCGAATTGTTTTATCAAATAACTAACAACCGATAACTAAGGACAGATAACTAAGGGACGTGCATGAAATAACTTCCCGGTTTTGGCGCCGATATATACCCAAAACACTTGAGGTTTAGGCCTCATGAGCACGCCCCTTTTTTCCCTTGGCGGCGTTGCTCTGCCTTAAATAGAAACGGCTATTCTGCGTTGCCCTAATACCTCACATCCTTGTGAGTACCGCCTTGCTAAAAAACTTAATTAACGCACTCCTAACACCTAAATTTCAAATGCTACGGGTATACAATGACATTGGTATTTGCGACCAGCTATTGCTGTATTGATTTCTAGTTTTTTAACGTAATGAGCAATTGATTCTCTGGGTCATTGAAAGCCCAAGTTATTACATTCTAAACCATTTGCTAAGTTAATCGGATCCTTAAACCTAAATTAATTGGTTGGATCTACTGCGGACGCCCAATGAACTGAAATTAAAGCGTTTTTTCAATTTTGCGGCTGCACCCGTAGAGTGACTACGAATTTGCCGCAAAAGTTAAAAAATTCACTCTAATTTCAGCCCCTTGAACGCCCTCGCTGCGATCCAACTGATTTATTTAGGTTAAAGCTGCGATTAGGCCGGTCCAGTTTCTATGCTATTAACTGATAGCCATTTCGCAGTATTCTCAGGCATCGAATTAATTCAGGGCTTTCTTCGTGTGCCCCCGTTTTTTGTTCAATTAAAATGGGGCGCCAGACAATTTATGCGCTGGTTGACCAAAGATAGGATACTGCGCTGGGCGAAGGGTTTAGGTGGGGGCTTGGACAATAAAAAAGCCCAGCAATTTTGCATTGCTAGGCTTTGTAATATTTAAAGCTTTCTAACACTTAAAACTTTATAACATTTAAAACTTTCTAACATTTAAAGCTTGATTCTACCAAATCTCGGCAGCGAACATTTCTTACCATGATTTGGTCGTCGCTATAGTGTGAGTGAACCCACAATACTTCTGTTAGCCTTTAAAATAATGGTGCCCAGAGGCGGAATCGAACCACCGACACGGGGATTTTCAATCCCCTGCTCTACCGACTGAGCTATCTGGGCGTATGCTGCGAAGTTCGCAGCGAAATGAGGCGCGTATTAAACCGATATCGATGTCCGCAGTCAAGGGCTTAAAGCCACTTCGTCGAATTTGTCTCGTTACTTTGCCAATTTATTTGCCTTGCCGTATATATTTTATACGTTTGGCGCGAGTTGCCGCTCCTTGGGCCTGCCTGTTACAGCAAGTCTGAGATGTAAAGGTTGCTTAGCGCCGATGGGTTTCGGTAGGTGCTAAATGGGTTGTTCAGCTCGCTGTTGTCAATCAAGATGGTGAGTGTGTTTACCAGAGCTGGGGTGCTTTGGCTAGTATCTAGCCCCAAATTGTTGGAAAAAACCTCCATTTTAATGGGGTCGAGCGCGAGGCATAGGCGTTCAGGGCAGAAGGTAACGTCAGAGTCTTCTCCCAACCACGCTTTGATTGCGCGAACGAAGGTCATTAACTCTTCGTCGCTCTCGGCATGGCTCTGCTCGTGTTCATGGCTACTGTAAATAGGGAGTAGCAGTTTGAGGTTGTGGCTTACAGAATCTAAATCCAATTGTGGCTTGTTTTCTGTAAAGTGGCTTAAGAATATTCTGGCGACGGTTTTAAGGGCGCTCATTTTTTTCTCCAATGAATGTAAGAACCCGATTTGAAACTGGTTCTTTAAGTAAAGCACGGAATTTTTTTTCTTCTTTATTTTTTTTGATTTAGAGAAAATTTTCCGATTTTTATTGTATTTTCAGGTATTTACGTATTCATTGGGACTGCGGTTGTTGTAGGAACGATCAAAATCCCTATAAAAACGCATTAAATAAAGTTTATTAAAAATAGCGCTATGTTTGCATATGCCTTTAAATTATTTATTGATAAAATAATGTGTTTTTAGCCTCAGTACTCGCTATATTTTTTTGCGCTACCGCGCACTAAGTCGGCCGGATATTTCTGTTCGTTTTTGCGCATTTTTTGCGTTACAGCATGCGCTATGTCAATGTCGAGTCGGTCTGCAATGCGCACCAGATACAGCAGAACGTCGGCAATTTCATCGGCGGCTGCGGCTTGTTGTTTCGCGTTTAAATTGGCAGCCTGTTCCGGGTTTAGCCACTGAAAAATCTCCACCAGCTCTGCAGCCTCTACGGAGAGTGCCATGGCCAAGTTTTTGGGGGAGTGGAATTGTTCCCACTCTCTATCTTTTGCGAATTTCCTTAGGTATTGTTTTATCGATTCTAGGTCTTGCATATTGGGTAGCTCGCAGTAACTGTGTGAGTTGAGGGTAAGGACTTGTGTGGCGGGTTTTTCAAGTTTACAGGTTTTGATAAGCGTTGGTGTTGATGGCAAAAAGGAGCGAAACTTTGGCTAAATCGAAAATTGCTTTTGTGTGTGATGAATGCGGTGCCGATTACAGCAAATGGCAGGGGCAGTGCAGTGAGTGCGGCGTTTGGAACCGGGTGCGCGAGCTGCGCCTATCGTCCGCTAAGCCAACCCAGCAACAGCGTTCTGGTTACGCTGGAGAGCCGGGCAAGGTGAGCTCTTTGGCCGATATTAACTTAGAGGCCCTGCCCAGGGTTAGCTCGGGTATGGTGGAATTCGACCGGGTACTCGGCGGCGGTTTTGTCGCCGGCTCGGTGGTATTGGTCGGCGGTCACCCGGGTGCGGGCAAATCCACCTTGCTGTTGCAAACCCTGTGTTATTTGCAAGCGCAACAGGGGGGCCAGGGTTCCCTCGGGGCTTTGTATGTTACGGGTGAAGAATCCTTACAGCAGGTTGCGTTGCGTGCCAAGCGCCTTGCCTTGAATGGCGACCAGTTGAAGTTGCTTTCGGCCACGGCGGTGGATGAAATTATCGCTGTCGCCGAGAGGGAAAAACCGAAGGTGATGGTGGTGGATTCGATTCAGGTTGTGCATCAAGCGGATATTCAATCGGCGCCGGGCAGCGTGTCTCAGGTACGCGAGAGCGCGGCGTCGCTGACGCGCTTTGCCAAGCAATCTGGCACGGTATTAATTTTGGTGGGGCACGTCACCAAAGATGGCAGTTTGGCGGGGCCGAAGGTTCTAGAGCATATTATCGATTGCTCGATCATGTTGGAAGGCTCTCACGATTCGCGTTTTCGCACTTTGCGCGGCAGCAAAAATCGCTTTGGCGCGGTTAATGAGCTCGGGGTGTTCGCTATGACAGAGCAGGGCATGAAGGAGGTGGCCAACCCCTCATCCATTTTTTTACAGCGTTCGGAAAATATTGCTTCAGGTTCGGTAGTGATTGTGATTTGGGAGGGTACTCGGCCCCTATTGGTAGAAATTCAGGCCTTAGTGGACAGCTCCAGTTCTGGCCACCCAAGAAGAGTGGCTGTGGGTTTGGACCAAAATCGTCTCGCGATGCTGCTGGCGGTGTTGCATCGCCACGGCGGTTTAATGGTGGGGGATCAAGATGTGTTTGTGAATGTGGTGGGGGGCGTGAAAATTGTTGAAACGAGCGCCGACCTCGCATTGTTACTGGCGATGGTGTCGAGTTTGCGAGATCGTCCCTTGCCGCGAGATTTAGTGGTGTTTGGTGAGGTGGGATTGGCGGGGGAGATTCGCCCGGTTCCCAGCGGTCAGGAGCGCATTCGCGAGGCCGCCAAGCACGGCTTTAGGCGCGCTATTGTGCCATACAATAACGCGCCTAAAGAAAGCATTAAAAACATGGATATTGTGCCGGTAAAAATGCTTAGCGATGCTTTGGACGCAGTGGATTAAGCCAGCTGCTTCGCTTTTACAAAGGCTTGAAGCTCCCGGCGAGCAGTTTCTGAAATCGGCGGGTCGAAGGCGATGCCGACATAGTTTTCCTTCACGTGCACCGATACCCCGTTAAATGAAGTTTCGGTTTCATGGGGCAGTTCGACATTCAACGAGATGGGGCTTCGCAGGGAAATGCCGTGTTTGTCCACTATGGAAACAAGTGCGCCACCATGGGAGATATTCAAAAGATGTGCGTACCAACAGGCACCGCGAGTTGCCACCTGGCAGTGCGCTTGTACATCAACGCGGGTGTCTTCTCGGCGATCAACGAAGTTAGTTACAGTATTTACATTAGCCATGAGATTTATTCGGTAGAGGTTAAGAGTTCATAGAAAACGCGTTCCGCTGCATTCGGTTCGTCCATATTCAGTTCGATAAGTCGTTTCAAGAGCGAGGCTATCTCTATTTATATCGATACTCTCGCTCTTGAACCCCAGTACCGATTCGCTGTCAGGAATAAGCAGCGCTTTTAAACGGATCGGCGTTTTATCCGTTAACTCTATTTGGATATCACCTGGGCTTTTCGAATTCGCTTTGTCATTCACCGGTTTTACAACCGGCAACCCTTTGAGTGGTACATCGAGCGCAGGCGAGGCACAAAGCTCACCATCTTGATAGAGGGGGGCCTTGCCGCCGAGACAGATGCGCATATAGCGGTGCCTGTCTACTTTTGGCGATTCGCTCATCAACAAGCTCTTCATCATAAGGTCATATCGAACCTGTCTGAAAGGTTACTCCGTTTCAGCAGCATTCTTTATTTCAGTGTAGTAAAGTTTTTAAAAAAAAGTGGTGCGATTAATTACGCTTTGATAGAAATTGTCGGGCAAAAGCCTGCAACATATTGTACGCAATCT
>JAHQVY010000293.1 GCA_019634095.1 Cellvibrionaceae bacterium | reverse complement strand
TTTGTTGCTCCATCTCTAGAGTGACTGCTTAAGAGTGAGTGGGTCGATTCACTATCGAATTTGCCCAAAAAAGTGAACAACTCACTGTGATTCACCTAATTTAGAGGCTCTAGCTACCATTTAACTGATTTATTTAGGTTAATAGTTGCGAACAGTACCATCAAGCAGTACCACGGAGGATTCGAAGAATAATATCTGTGCATTCATTCTTAACCGCACCAAAACAGAGCAAAAAGGCAGTAAAAAGCGTGGCAATTATCACCGACCCTGAGTAAATTTTAGTTTGTCAAATCCCAACAACTAAATATTCTACGTATCCGAAAACCAACAAATTACCTCAAATAACAACCAATCAATCATGTTCAAGGATTTTCGACGACAATAATTCAATAAAATACGCCATCATGTTAAGGCTAATGCAAAATCAAGCACGCTCATAGTCGTTTTTAAGCTGGCTGGCGCAAGCTTTGCATCTCCTCTTGCCCGGAGAAGGGCAGACGCGCAGCTTAAGAACTGCGGCGCTCTGAGTTTTTCAAATAGGCAGCTAGGGTTCCGGTTGAACGACTTAATATAAATTTAAGTAGAGCGTTTGGCGTCTGGTCCGAGAGCTACCGACCTCGCGAAGCAAAGCAGGTTACACGGCGGGAAAAAAGCCCGGGAGGCCCAGAAATATTTCAGGCGACGAATGTAGTCTGGCCTTTTCGAGTTGTTGTCACGTCGGTGGGTGTATGCCGAAAAAGTATCTGTTTGCCTTGGGAGGTTTGCTTTTATGTCATCTAAATTGCGTTTTGCGCTTGTAATCTTCATTGCTTCACTGCTGTTACCCACTGCCGCGTTTGCCGCAGACAAGAAAAGTTTCCGCATAGCTTGGTCTATTTATGTCGGCTGGATGCCCTGGGAGTACGCCACAGAAAATGGCATCGTTAAAAAATGGGCCGACAAATACGGCATTAATATTGAAGTCGTTCGTATTAACGATTATATAGAATCAATTAACCAGTACACTGCCGGCGAGTTTGACGGCGTTACCGTAACCAATATGGATGCGCTGACTATTCCAGCTGCCAGCGGCGTCGACACCACGGCTCTGATTGTTGGTGATTTTTCTAACGGCAACGATGCTGTGATTTTAAAATCCGGAAAAACTTTAAAAGATATTAAAGGCATACCGGTGAATTTAGTAGAGCTTTCGGTGTCACACTATTTGTTAGCTCGAGGCCTAGAAAGCGTCGGGCTCAAAGAAAAAGACATCAAAGTTATTAATACATCGGATGCCGACATGGTGGCGATTTACCCCACCAAAGATGTTAAAGCGGTGGTTACCTGGAATCCATTGGTGAGCGAGATTTTAGCAATGCCCAATGCGAATAATGTATTCGACTCCTCGAAAATTCCGGGAGAAATTATTGATACCACCATGGTGAACAGCGCCACGCTTAAAAAACACCCAGAATTAGGTAAAGCGTTAGCCGGCGCTTGGTATGAAACTATGGCGGTACTTGCCAAAGGCGATAAAAAATCAAAAGAGGCAAAAGCATTTTTAGGTGAAGCGTCGGGTACCGACTTAGCTGGCTACGAAAGCCAACTGGCTGCAACCCAAATGTTTTATCAAGCAGGAGAGGCAGTAAAGTTTGTTACCAGTAGCGAATTAAAAACAACCACCAAGTCGGTGGCAGAGTTTTCTTTTCAACACGGCTTACTGGGAGATTCAGCCGCTTCTCCAGAATATATTGGTGTAGAGTTTCCAGACGGTTCAGTTTACGGAAACAAAAAGAATGTAAAGCTGCGATTTACTGAAACTTATATGAAAATGGCAGCAGACGGTAAGATTTAAGCAAGTCTTCGGCGCGCGCTATCTATGGCCGCGCCTTTTTATTTTTCTGTTTTTGTTTTATTATCTTTTTAGAGCATTCACCTTGCCAAACAAAAACAATTAGAACGCATTTAAAATGGATAACTAGGGTTCCGGAAAATAACATATTTTCGACTGGTCCGAGAGTTATCGACCTTCCTTATAAAGCCTGAAGGTTACACGGCGGGATAAAAGCCCGGGAGATTATTTACGATAGCTGTAAGTAAATTCTTGTGTAACGTAATCAGGTAAATATGACTTCCCACTCAATACGCAATCAACAAGGCAATATTCCACCTAAAATTCGAAGGAGAGTGTGCTGTGCCGCGTAGACTAATCAATCGTCAACCCAGTAAACCCACCCGTGTCGCCCTGGGAATACTTCCTTTTCTAATGCTAATTGCCATATATATGATGGCTTCCCACCAGCGTTTGCTTGAAAATCCCAGCGACAAATTACTCCCCGCGATGTCGTCGTTCGCCAATTCCATAGAGCGTATGGCCTTTAGCGAAAACCAACGTACCGGCACCTACCTTTTTTGGGACGACACCGTTTCTAGCATGCAGCGAATCTGCATTGCGGTATCAATCAGTGCTTTTATCGGTTTGTTATTTGGCGTTGCCAACGGCGCGATCCCCTATATTAGAGCCAAATTATCGCCGTTGATTACCGCCATTTCCCTCATTCCTCCCATGGCAATACTGCCGATTCTCTTTATTGTTTTTGGCCTGGGCGAGCTCGCCAAAGTGATGTTAATCGTTATTGGTATAGCCCCCTTCCTGATACGCGATATGCAACAGCGAACCTTGGAAGTGCCCGCTGAACAAATTATTAAAGCGCAAACCCTCGGCGCAAACTCATGGCACATTATCTTGCGTGTGATAGTGCCGCAAGTGGTGCCGCGGCTTATCTCGTCGGTGAGACTCTCCCTGGGTTCCGCTTGGTTATTCCTTATTGCTGCCGAGGCAATCGCATCCACCGAGGGTTTAGGCTACCGCATCTTTTTGGTGAGGCGCTATTTGGCCATGGATATCATTTTGCCCTATGTTATTTGGATAACCTTTCTCGCTTTTGTGTTTGATTTTGTACTCAAGAAAACTTCTCAGAAGTTGTTCCCTTGGTTTCACGGATCATTAAAGGAGTCGTAAGCATGCCCTATATAGCAATGAAAAATGTTTCGAAGGAATACGGCGACCAGGTGGTTTTGGAGCGACTCAACAACAGGGTTGAGCAAGGGGAATTTATCACTATTGTCGGCGCTTCTGGCTGCGGTAAAACCACTTTCCTAAAAATGCTATTGGGCACCGAGGTGCCCAGCCGGGGACAGATTTTACTGGAAAACCAAACCTTAAGCCCAGAGCCCGACGAAAATCGTGGCATTGTGTTTCAGCGCTATTCGGTGTTCCCCCATATGACGGTGCTGCAAAATGTGCTGTTTGCCAAAGAGGTTGCGCAAAGCTCCTTGCTCGGCCGCCTGTTTGGCGCCAAACGCAAACAGGCCATGGAACAGAGTCTATCCATGATTGAAGCGGTAGGTTTAAGCCATGCGCAAAATAAGTACCCCCACGAACTGTCTGGCGGCATGCAGCAGCGCTTGGCCATTGCGCAATCGTTGATAAAAAAACCGCGTATTTTATTGCTAGATGAACCTTTTGGCGCCCTCGACCCAGGCATTCGCAAAGATATGCACAAATTGGTGTTAAAGCTGTGGCGCCAATACAAGCTCACGATTTTTATGATTACTCACGATATTAAAGAAGGTTTTTACCTGGGAACGCGGCTTTGGGTGTTTGACAAAATCAGAAATGACCCTCATGCGCCCAATGCCTACGGCGCGGCAATTACCTACGATTTACCGGTAGGGGCGTGCGAGGCAAAAGTGTTCCAAGAAATCGACCAAAATCTATCTAAGACAAACACTGCTCAAAAAAATATAGGAGAACAGAGTAATGGCTGAAGTTTTCTATAGTTTTGATGTGCCCGGTGCCAGCCACTGGTCTTTTAAAATACGGCGCGGAAATCAAATTCGCTTCACTGACCTAGAGGGAGGCGCAAACTTAGCGATGCTTTTCTACAACCCGGAAAATTTATTAGAAAAGTACAATGCACCTGACACCCTAAAATGTCAACACACCTTTAAGCTGACAAAAGGCAACTGTTTATACTCGGATATGGGAAGAATATTTTGCGCCATCGTAGACGACGATATTGGCTGGCATGAAACCGTGTGCGGCAATACCACGAAAGCCAGCACTGCACAGCAATGGGGTAAATCAAGTTACCAGCAGGCCAGAAATGATAGGCAACAAAATGGCTACGATTGTTTTTTAGTGGAATTGGCTAAATACGGTTTAGGCGCAAAAGACATGGCTGCAAATGTGAATTTTTTTAGCAAAGTTAAAACCGACGCCGAAGGCAATATGTCACTGAGTGAACATAATTCCAAAGCCGGGCAACATTTTACCTTGCGCTTCGATATGGACACCCTGGTGATGCTTCACACCTGCCCGCACCCACTTAGCGAGCAGCCGGCGTTTCCCCGCAAAGCGGTTCGCAGCGAATTTACCAAAGCTGAAGCCCTGAGCAGCGATGACTTTTGCCTTAATTTTCGCCCCGAAAATCAGCGCGGGTATAAAAACAATCAACTTTATTATTTAGGATTGGACGCATGATAGTAGAAAGCCACCGCCAAGCCAGCGATACCAGTCGCCGTAAAGTTGTCGAAGCTGGCGATTATTTTATGCAAGTGCTCGCCAAGGGAAAGGTGATGCGTATTCTCGATTTACAAGGTAACCAAGCCGCCGACACTTTATTTTACAACGCCACCAACAGCGAAGAACGCTACAGCGCCATGGATACTCTGCGCCAACAAAATAACGTGTACCTAAGCGCAGGCAGCGAATTAATGAGTAACCTAGGGAACCCGATGTTGGAAATTATTGCCGACACCTGCGGCCGCCACGACACACTCGGCGGCGCCTGCTCCAGCGAAAGTAACACAGTGCGCTATGCCTTGGAAAAACGCTGTATGCACTCTTGCCGCGACAGTTGGATGCTGGCTATTGCCGAACACCCCGAATATGGCCTGGGTAAACGCGATATTACTCACAACATTAACTTTTTTATGAATGTACCTGTTACCGAAGCGGGCGGCTTAAGCTTTGAGGACGGCATTTCATCGCCTGGAAAGTATGTCGAGCTTGCCGCAAAAATGGATACCCTAGTACTCATTTCAAATTGCCCGCAGCTCAATAACCCTTGTAATGCCTTTAACCCCACGCCCATTGAAATCCTTATTTGGGATCGATAAACAGTTGAGGTAGTAGCATGTTTGCCAAGGTCTTGGTTGCCAATCGCGGCGCGATTGCAGTGAGAGTTATTAACACTTTGAATAAAATGGGGATTACATCGGTTGCGCTTTACGCCGCGGCCGATCGCGACTCGGCCCACCTCGTGCTGGCCGACGAAGCCTATTATCTGGGTGAGGGTCCGGTCTCGCAAACCTATTTAAACGCCAAAAAAATTATCGACATCGCACTGGACTGCGGCGCCCAAGCCATTCACCCCGGTTATGGTTTTCTCAGCGAAAACACGGATTTCGTAGAGTTGTGTGAAGCA
>JAHQVY010000292.1 GCA_019634095.1 Cellvibrionaceae bacterium | reverse complement strand
GATTCCATTCTCCAATAGTGTAAAACGGCGTAAATAGTCTAATTTAGCTTCACCGAATCGAACAAAGTCTCTCCAGCTTTCAGCGCCACATATGGCTCCGCAAAACAAAATCAATAGAATATCGCTTAGCGAGTGAAGTTTTTTTCGATCAATGCGTGGATCTTCTAACTCATTAAAATAGGATAGGAATTCAAGGTTGGTCTTTTTCACTGTCAGCGTCACTGCTTTAATTCAAAAATGCTATTTTAATTCATCCTGCTAGTAATCTAAAGTTTTAATAGGACAACCCTGGCACAACAACGGGCTCATACATTCAAGATGCGCTTCGATTGAATCGTTAGCTAACAGTGGTGGGGGGCTTAGGTACGATAAACACAATCTCCACGGCTCGGCTGTGAGTCCGCTCATTTCTGCAGTGTTTACACCAAAAAAGTCCCTCACAATAAAGACAACGCACGGAAAGGCCTTTCGGTTTCTAAACTCCGCTGAATATCAGTCTTTGCTTCTCGCTTCCGATGAAGACTTTGACGAAGGTTTTGACGAAGGTTTTGATGACGACTTTGATGAAGGCTTTGATGAGGAATTCGAAGTAGGAGGAAACTCTAAAAAAGAGAGTGTTAAAGTGTCAGAATTGATGCTTGAGTACCTGCCTAACGAAAACATTAAAGTCATTGCAAGCCTGTACAAAAATAGTATGAGAGATTCCTTGGGTTTAGACTTTAAAGACCAGGATACCTACGGCAGGGAATTCGAAGTGGAGTGGTCTGTAAAAAATATTGGGATTAATTCGAGAATTACCTATGCCCATCAAGAATCTGAGGCCGATTATTTTTTTACAGATGAACTCCCAAATGCCCCCAGAGAGACTTACTCACTCAACCTCACACAGTCACTTATTGGAAATAAGTTAACTGTAGGTGTTTCTGGCAAGTATGTTGGCGCGCGAAATACAATAGTCGAAGGTGTAATAGCGCCCGCCAGTACTGTGGTTAACGCAAATATCGTTTTACGGCGACTTGTGCCAAACTTACTGTTAAGTTTGCGTTGCAAGGATTTATTGCAGGATTCACCTCGAGATTTTGAGTCTTTTGGTGTGGCACTGCCTGAGGATCAGCAGGGTTGGCGACTGGAAGTTGAGTACGTGTTCCGATGAAGCATCAACTGTTAATTGCTGCTTCTCTGGCTTTTTTTGGTTTTATTGGAAATAGCGCGGTGGCAGGCAATGCGTTACCCGAAGATAAAATAAAAGTAGGGTGCTTGTATACCCAAAGCGTTTGAGATTTAGGTGTTAGGAGTGCGCCAATTTTTGTTCTTGGCAAGGCGCGACAACGCACAATAGCCATTCTATTGAAGGCGGAGCAACACCGCCAAGGGCAAAAAGGGGCGTGCTCATGAGGCCTAAATCTCAAGTGTTTTGGGTATATCATTTTGGGCAGCTAACTACTTGGCCTAAAAAAGCCTTGAATGGTCAGCTGCATTATTGGGTCTGCGGCGGGAAATCGATTGTCGATAGCTTAACAGAGTTTGATGGAAAAAAATTTCGGGTAGAGGGATTGCTATAAAACAAGTTGAACAACCGAGCGATCTTGAAAAGTGCAATCTTCTCTATGTACAGGGCGATTAGAGTTAACGCTATTCGCAATACCCCAAACAGTGACAGCAAGATCTCGGCATTCGCCGCGCTCAACTTCTTTTAATATGCAAGTCGATTGCTGCCGCGCTTTTTGCCGCACGCGTGCGCGTGCGTCGCCACCATAAATATGCACCGCTAGCAGCCAATATCACCGGCATAAACCCCAGCACACTCCACACGATTTTAATTGGCAAGCCGCCAAAGGAGCCGAAGTGCAACTCGCGAAAACTATCGGTAACTTTCGCCAATGCCGGGGCATTTTTGCCATTTGATACCTGTAGCAGCTCACCACTGTGATGGTCAAAGGTGATGGCCGAGGCATATTTACTCGCCAGTGGATTGCGGCCGGGTTGATAACCGAACAGCGTTAACTGCAGCGCGGGTTCATAGGGCAACATTAAATAGCTGGGAATAAATCCCGCTAACTGTTTTTTACTGGTCTCAATCATGGCCTCGAAGTCGACACTGTCTGCAACCAGAGAACCGGTTACCACCGCATGCCCATTGTCATCATGGGCGAAGCCCTCATAGTAAAACTCAAGGGTATTGAAATAAGCCCCCGTAAAACCCAGCACCAGAACCACTGGGGAGCTCCAGGCGCCTACCAAGCGGTGCAAATCTCCGTTAAACACCCGCGCCGATTGACGCCAGCGGAGCCGCAGTAAGTTGCGCCAAAATTTGCGGTGAAGAATCAGGCCTGTAATGCCCAGCACCATTAATAACACGGCGGCCACTAAGCCCACTAAGGTGCCGAATTGACTGTGTTCGCCATTGAGGTCGTTGAGCAAAAGGGTGAAATGCAATTGCACTAACCAGTCGCTTAGCTGGCTATTTAAGGGCTGAGGCCCGTCGAGTACACGGCCCTCATAAGGGTCGAGGTGAACCTTGTACCAGTCCGCCGTGCCGCGCTTTAGTAAGAACACCCGGTCTGCTTCAAAACCATCATCGAATAATTCCCAGGTGCCAATTTCATACTCTGGCAGCTCCGCTTTAATAAGCGCAACCAGGTGATTGATATTTCTACGGGACGCGCTGGGCCCATGATCCAATTGAGCCACCCCAGGCAGCAACAGGGCATCTAGCTCGCTTTTAAACACTAAAACGCTGCCAGTGGCGGCGATAACCAGCAGCGGCAATAGGGCCACTAAAGCCAAATAGCTGTGAACTTTAAAGAGGGTTTTGCGCACCGTATCGTCCTTCGGGTAGAAAATGATTCCGGGCTTTGCCAGACATCCACCATTGTAAACACATTCGCACGATGAGAGAATACTAATGTTAATGCGAATCTATATTATATACATATACGGATATTCCGTATGGGCTTTGTGGCTTCGTTTTTTTTCATCACAACATCGAGCGCTCTATGACTACCCTAACACCTGCCGCACTGTTTGCCGCCATTGCCACCACCACCGCCACGCTAACGATGGCACCGGTATTTGCCGCAGATAACGATGAAAGTAAGCTGGAAACCGTTACCGTTACCGCCAAATCTTACCGCACCACCGGCACCAAATCGGCGCTGGATGCGATGCAAGCCCCGATGAGTTTCGAAGTCTATGATGCCGAGCTGCTCAAGCTGCGGCAGGTAGATTCGGTGAACGACGCACTGCGTTATGTCGCCGGCATCACCCCAGAAAACCGCGCGACGGTCACCATTTTTGACCAGTACAATATTCGCGGATTTGAGAGTATTCGCAATTTTTACGACGGTTTAGTGCTGCAATACAATACCTTGTGGAACTTATCGCCACAGGTAGACGCCTTCGCCACCGACAGCATCGAAGTGCTAAAAGGCCCAACCTCGGTGTTGTATGGCTCTGCACCACCGGGCGGCATGATCAACCAAGTGGCGAAACAGCCCCTCGATGGCCAGTACACGAACTTGCGGCTGAGGGGCGGCAGCTTTGATTTAATGGAACTCGGGGTGGATCACAACAGTGAGCTTGGGCAGGATATCAATTACCGCCTTATCGCATTGGGGCGCCAGCGCGATGGCCAAATGGAAACCACTAAAGAAGAGCGCTACTTATTTGCCCCCTCTGCCACCTGGCAAAGCGGCGAGGCGACGACTATTCAACTCAATGCTTACTACCAAGACGATCCGGCGATGATCGCCTCGACCCCGCTGCCGGGTACTGGGACCGTATTTGCTGCAGATTTTGGCCAGTTAGATACCGACGCCTACGCCGGCGACGCCAATTGGAATAGCCTCGCAAGAGAGGTAACCATGCTCGGCTACAAAATTAATCATGAGTTTTCCGACACCCTCACGGTGCTGCAAAATTTTCGGCATACCGAAGCCAGCTTATTGCAGCGCAACACCTACCACAGCGCATTAAGTGGGGCTGAGCTCAGCCGCAACGCCTACCTTACCGATGAAGCCATTCGCGGATTTACCGTAGATAATCAGCTCGCGTGGACCATCCGCAGCGGTGCAATGCAGCACAAATTATTATTCGGCATCGATTATCAACGCCTGGATTCCGACATCATTTATCGAGACACCTTCGGCGTGAACACGCCGTCGCTCAACCTCGCACAGCCCAACTATCGGCAGATGCAGCGCGCGCTAATAAGCGCCAGCTTTCAATATCGGGAAAGCCACACTATTGAGCAAGAACAGCTGGGTTTTTACCTGCAAGACGAGCTGACGCTGGGAAGCTTAACCCTGCTGGCTAACCTGCGGCGCGATCAATTTGACAGTGAAGACCAAGCCGATTTCGGCGGCTTTCTCAGTACCACTGAAATTGATCAGCAAGAAAGCAGTGGCCGCTTGGCTGCTATTTATCGCCTTGCCAATGGCTGGTCTCCCTACCTTAGCTATGCCGAATCCTTTGAGCCCACCTCCGGTACCGACACCGTAACCGGCGAAGCTTTTCAGCCCACCACCGCCAATCAAGTTGAGGCCGGGGCAAAGTATCAAAACAGCGACCGTTCGCTGGCCTTTACCGCCGCTATTTTCGACATTGCCCAGCAGAACGTGGTGGTCAATACAGCGGATTTTGCACAATACACCCAGCGCGGCGAAGTGAGTTCCACCGGGATTGAGCTGGCGCTAACCACCCGTGTAAACGCCGCGTTGGAATTGATCGCAAGTTACGGCTATCAAGATGTAGAAGTGTCCGACAACCCCCTGGATACCAGTTTGGAGGGCAAGTCGCCGGTATGGGTATCTGATCAACAGGCATCCCTGTGGGGTACTTACACCTTCCACACCGCCTTATCCCTCAGCCTGGGTCTGCGCCATATTGGGCAGTCGCAAGTGGATGCTCTTAATACCGCTACCGTCCCCAGCTATAGTTTGGTGGATATCGCCGCTGCGTACACGGTGAACGACACCGTGAATTTGGCGCTGTCGGTGAGTAATATCGCTGATAAACGCTATGTCGGCGCCTGTTTTGATCGCAATAATTGCTGGATGGGTGCAGCGAGAAATGCGGAGTTGTCGCTTAACCTTAACTTTTAAATGCCGCGGGGCTTTTAAGCTACATTAATCAGTTGGATTGTAGCGAGGGCGTCCATTTCGACTGGGTTTAAAATGTCGCCACGAACAAAGCGTTTACTTAACACGTTGGCTTTATATACCTGCAACGCTGCGGGTATATAAAGTGGGTTGTCGATATTATCTCGTTACTTCAAACTTCAAAGCTTCAACGTCAAAGCTTCAACCGTCAAACCTATAACCAATGTCACGAACCGACTTAATAAAGGTGGGATTGTTAGGCTGCGTTTCTATCTTCTTGCGTAAGGTACTGACACATCGGTCAACACTGCGCCGAGTGGTGAGTACATTGCTATTCCATACTTGATGCAAAATAGTCTCGCGCGTGAGTACCTGGCCTTGACGACGAATAAATAAGCACAGCAAGCCGTATTCCTTTGGGGTAAGAGCAATATCAATCAGGTTTTTTGATAAGGTGCGCGAGTTGAAATTGAGGCTATAATCACCAAAGTTAAATTGTTCAACAGTGCTACGCTTACGTAAAAAAGCCTTAGCACGGGCGAGCAGCTCTAATATGCTAAAGGGTTTTGTCACATAGTCGTCCGCTCCTTGGTTTAGACCACGCACAACATCGGCTTCTTGACCTTTTGAGGTAAGCATAATAATGGGCATATCTCGTTGATTATCGCGGATCTCTTGGCAAACTTGATAACCATTTAATTTGGGTAACATGATATCGAGGATCACTAAATCGATCGGCTCGCTTGTCGCAATATCTATTGCGGTTTGGCCGTCCATTGCCACTTGGACGTGATAGCCATTGCTGTGAAAACTATCGGTTAAACCGCGGACTAACGCAAAATCATCTTCAACAATTAGTACGGTGGGTTTGCTCATGTTGTTGCGCCTTGATGCAATGGTAATTTAACCGTAAACGTTGTGCCTTGCCCGAGTTCACTGCTGGCACTAATACTACCTTGATGATTTTCGACGATATATTTGGCAATGTTCAATCCCAGACCGCAGCCTTGGGTATTGTGCTGGGCTTCGGTTTTCACTCGGTAAAAACCATCAAATACTTTTTGGCAATCGCTTGGCGATAAACCAATGCCGTGGTCGCTCACAGCAAATGTCAACGTCTGACCCTCGCAATAAACCGATAATTTTATATATTTTTTTTCGGCAGAATATTTGTAGGCGTTTTCGAGCAAGTTGCTGAGTAACACCACCAACATATCGGGATCGGCGACTATTTTGGGCAAGGTGTTAGCGATGTCGACGTCAAGCTCAAATCTTTCGGCTTGCAGCTTGTCTAACAGGGGGTGAAGCGCCTGCT
>JAHQVY010000291.1 GCA_019634095.1 Cellvibrionaceae bacterium | reverse complement strand
CTAATACCTCACATCCGTGCGAGTACCGCCTTGCGAAGAAAAAATTGACGCACTTCTAACGCTAAATCTCAAACGCTAAGGGTATATTCTCTACGAATAGAAAAAGAAAAGCGATAATAACTTTTACCGTTTTTATTTTCCGTAAAAAATATTCTACTAATAGCATTGTTTATTTAGGTATTCGGGCAATTTAGGTATTAGGACAATTTACGTATTAGGGCAGTGTTAAAAAACCACTATATTTTATGTGGGTTGGTCTCGTTAAAAACCATGGGGAAAGTAGTCGTTTGGATATTCTCATCGTTATTGGATTGGCTAGAATTGCCTATAAATTTAAGGATTTTGTATGGGGTGGCGATTACCTCTCTTGAAACAGTTATGCGTGTTACCCCCATACAAAGATTGTCAAGGCGGGAAAAATTGCCGATAAATCCTATGTGCCGAACATCTTTGGGGCTGCAGCTAAATTAAGCGCCATTCCATTAGAAATAACATTAAAAAATCATCAGTAAAATCTGGTATTGTTGAAGAAAAAAATATTTTTATGGCTTTTAGGCGCTAAGTCTCATTTTGTAAGTAGAGGCGCTTCTTACCGTGTGATTTTACAAATCCTTTATCCGGGTAATAAATCCTATGCTAGGCTAATTTTTACTGTTCAATAAAAGGCAAAAAATATACGGCGGTAATAAAAGAAGAAATGTACGCCAAGCACTAAAAGTTCTGAAAGTAGAAGTTTACTACTCTATTTTTAGTTAAAACCTATTCATAAAAAAATTCTAATTTATATTCTATTTTTCGAGTGCTAGAGAGATTCACTAGTCGTGTAGAAATATTGATTTTTAATGGAGATACAGTGATGAGAACATTATTTATTATCTTGGCTCTAGGGCTTGGCATATTTAGTATGCAAGTCGCGCAAGCCGATTTTTTTTCCAGCTCTGGCGCCCAATCGCAACCCTCTCAAGTTCATAACCACCATCATAACCACGATAACCGTCATAGCCATCATAGTCATAATAAAAAAAGCCACAAAGGGTTGCAGTGGTGGAAAAAGAAAACAGCATGCCATAGTCATAAAGCTAATCAAGCTTATTTGCATGAACGCCCCAGCGGCTTAAGTTGGAAAGAATTCAAGAGGTGGTGGCGACATTTTAAAAAGCATTGGCTTGGACACCACCATTGCAAAGGTTACCCTAAAAATCAAGCGCCGACGGCGTCTATTACTGCTCCAGGTTCGGTTATTGCTTTGCAAAACGTTGACTTGGATGGCTCTGCTAGCGCAGACCCCGATGGCAGTATCGTGTCTTATGCATGGGTGCAAACTGCCGGTACAGCGGTGGTTTTATCCAGCGATGATTCAGCCATTGTGAGCTTCGTGGCCCCCGATGTACTTAGCGACGAAATCCTCTACTTTGAATTAACCGTCACCGATGACAAGGGTTTGTCGGCATCTGTTCAAGTAGAAGTATTGGTGCAGCCAACACCTATCATCAATCAAAGTTCTATTATTTCCGGCCAAGTGACCGAAATTAATGGCAGCCCGGTGGACGGTGTGTCAATAACCGTAATTGACACTGATATTACCACCGAATCAATGAATGACGGCAGCTTTGATATTGAGCTCGATGCGGCAACAGATTATGTTGTGCAATTTTCTTTGGCCGGCTACGCTTCACAAGTGCTAGTGCTCACCTCACCGCCTAGCGATGGCGTCGCAGATTTTGCGGTAGTTATGGCGCCGGTCGATACCGCTTACGTTATTGCCGATAGTGATAATGGCGAGATCACTCGCAGCGCCTCGGATGGTGCCGCTGTGACTTTTGATCGGGCCAATTTTGTCGATGCAGATGGCGCTCCCGTGAACGGCGATTTCCAACTAGAAATTACGCCCGTGAATGTGGCGCAACCCAGTGCTAGCTTAGCTTTCCCTGGGTTATTTGCGGGTATTCCAGAAAATCAGTTGGATGCCGTCCCCATCGCCAGCTTAGGAACGGTCAGCTTTGCCTTCACCCAAAACGGTGAGCCGATTAATTTGGCTGCGGGATCGCAAGCGTCGATTACCTTGCCGCTGTACACCGAAACGAATCCCGCAAACGGCGAGGTGTTAGCTATTGGCCAGATGATTGAACTGTGGTCACTCAATGAAGTCACTGGTATTTGGCAGCAAGAAGGTGTCGGCGAAGTTATTTCTTTACCCGAATCACCCACCGGCCTTGCGCTTGCCGCAAGCGTTAGCCACTTCTCCTGGTGGAATTGCGATGTCGCCATTGATACTGCGCAGGTAGAAGTGACGGTGCTTGGCTCGAACTCTGGCACCGCTGTGATTACGGGCAACACTGATTTGGGTGACAGTAATTGGCGAAGCGATACTGTCAGCACCAGCATCCCAATTGGTGGCACGACTAACCCACTGTTTATTCCAGCGAATCGAGAAGTGTGCTTTACCGCCAGTTTAACTTACGACGATGGCGCGACCGCTCAAACCGAGCAAAGCTGCATTAACGTGGAAGCCGGCATTTTAGTACCGGTCACGCTCTCGGCGGCCAACCCCGGACCACTCGATTTACGGGTCAATCCAATGGGTTCGGACGATGTCAGTAATGTGCAGACGGTACTGGGTTTTAGTATTCCGCTATCGGTATTTCCTGTAACCGCGGAAACCGCTGTAGATTATTCCATTGTTGCAGGGGCTATGCCGGCTGGACTGCGCCTAGAAGTCTTTAACAATCGCGCATCCATAGCGGGTGTGGCCACTGAGTTGGGAAGCAGCAGTTTTGTCATACAGGGCGTGGATGTCGATGGAAGCACCGACAGCATCGAGGTTAACTATTCCGTAGTCGATGACCCCTTAGATGTACAGGTAAATTTTGCCGCAAGCGGCGACGGTATCTTCCCCATTGGGCGGGCCGCATACCCCGATATTGTTGATGTTACTGCTTATGTGGGCTACGTCGGGTTTTATACCACTTTAGGCGCTGGCAACTTATTGGCGGTGACCCCCGTTTCCCGAGAGCAAAATGTATCGTTTACTCTGGATGGTGAATTGCCGCCTGGAATCGAAACTTTTATCTATAGCGGGGGTCCACTGTTTGTTATCGGCAATAGCGGCCCTTTTGGTAATGATAATATGCCTACCCAAGCTGGGGATTACACGGCTCGTGTGAAGGCTGCAGATAATGAGGGCGGGAAAGACATTGTTACCTTTAACTTTACTGTGCTCGACCAGGTGCCACCGCCGCGGCTTAGTAATAGAAGGCCTTTTATTAGCGAAGGGGGAACACAGCTGGATTTAAACCAAGTTATGCGAAACGCCTTTAGCGCCGGCGGCCCAGTGGCAACCTGGGAAGTACTTCTGCCCGGAGACGCTGAGGCCGGGCAATGCGAAATGGATTTAGCCTCTGAGCCTTACTTTGAATTTATCGATACGGCCAACCCCAGTATTTCAATGGCACAGCCTATCCCGAGCAGCTTTAACTTAAATTCAAGCTCGGGAATACTCACCTTTCCTGAGTTTGCACAGTGGCAAGGCTGTATAAAAGCAACGAATGAGTCTGGTGCCGATGTGAAATTCTTAATTATTGATTCAAACGGCTTTATTTCCGCGGAATAAAGCCAAAGCCAATGGCACTTAATTAAGCCAGAAGCCCTTTAGGTACAAGGCTTGCGTGGCTCCCAGGGAAGGCTTGAGCGGCCTGAACAATACGCCGGCCATCCGGGGAGTTGCCGCTAATCTAGTGCCATTCAAGGCAAAGCACCTTTGGTAATATCACAGCGCCCTTGTTGGGCGCTGTTTTTTTTTTGCAGCGCCTAATGAGTACATTCAATCATGATCTCAAACATCTTTACATTTCCTTTATGCGTTTTTCTGGTACCGATGATGCGCCGCTGAAAGGCGCCTTTTTGTGTTTCAGTTAGAGCGCGGCAAGTTGAGTGTCTATTACTTTAAGGTAGCTTTTGCCGAAGCGACCATCTTCTAAATCCTCGTATAAAAATGTTGGTAGAGCCGTGTCATATTCCTTGCTACAACAGCCAATACCTAATCCTGTAGCCGCAACGGTATCGACATCGCCACTAAAAGCCACGCTATTTACAAGGATGTCTTTTAACGATGCCGATTTTTTTAATACAGTTAATAGCGCGTTTACAGTTTCTTGTCCACAACAGGCGACAGGTGCGGTCCAGTTACTATTCCAGATAAATTCTGTATGATGTTCAACGAATTCGGTTAAATTATCTTTTTTGCCAACATTGTAAATAAAATAATGGGCTGATAAAGCGACCGCTTGAGCGGATTTTCGGCCAATTTCAGTGTCATGGGTAGTGGCGGCTTGTAACTCTGCTATTTCCAGGAGTTCCTGAATATTTTGAATATAACCCAAGGGTACAGCTCGCATGGCGGCACCATTTCTAGTGCTGTGCGGTTTAATGCTTTTTAACAGCTCCCGGCCGTTAGAGGCAGATTTTAAAAGCGTATAAAAACCCTGTGCATATCCTAAACGCGGGTCGCGCTTAAAACATTCAACAAATTTTTCGGCTATATTTAGCTTCGTCCATTCTTTTTTTTCAAGCAGTAGTTCCGCAATTGCAAGCGACATTTGCGTATCGTCTGTATAACAGCCTGGAAGTATTTTAAATGCCGGTTTACGGTATGCCTTCAAATTGTTAAAGGCATCCACTTTTTCTTTTGGTGCAAATTCGAATCCCGCCCCATAGGCATCACCCATGCCAATTTCTAGTAACATGTATCTTTCCTCAACGTGCTATTTCGACCTGTATCGCCGCTATTTCGCGGTGCTGTAGTACCTCGTATACCTGTGAACAATGCCTTACGAAAAACCTAAATTTACGCGATGCTAAGCGCTAAATCACCATCGCTATGGGTAGTGGTGCAGTACAGTGCTTGCCGCCGGTCAGCCGTCGTTTTATTTTCGTTGTGCTTGGGCGCCTTTGATTGGCAATCGCAAAGCTCGCATCCTAAGCTTATACCTTGGCAATTCTGAAGCAAAGTGATGGTAGCCTAAGGGCGAATTGCTGGGCAGGTACGTTTTGCTTCTTTGGGATAGGTTTAGATTAATTTTTATTCACTCTTAGGTATTAAATTTGATCAAGCATAATGTGCGATATTTAAGGGATTAATGCAGATTTTTCACCCGTTGCCGTGATGGAAGGAGCTGTGGAGTGTGAGCAGGGAGGGGTAGCTTTGGTTGAGGGTAGTTTCGCTTAACTGGGAAGAAGCGCTATTTTACGCTGTGAACTTAAATTGCTGCTATAAATAAGCCTCGTATCGTGACCATATAAAAAGTGTACAAAAATTAACGGGTGTTCGTGATTTGGTAAAAGCAATCGCTATTGCTTTACCCATTCCGTGTAGGACCTAGACAATCATATACTGATAGAATATGCCGTTGCATCTTGATGTCTCGCAACTCATGGTATTTATTGGGTAGGTAAGAGGCTTTCTGTAGGTTGTTATTTGGGCTGTTAAAAGGCTATTTTATTGCGCGAATGGTCCCCAATAGTCAGTTGGCGGCACTTTATCAACACCACTCTCAGCCCAGCTGGTGGTTTGAGTGCAACATTGCGGCGCATGTGGTAATAAGTGACAGGTTAAATAAATGGGCTTTTAAAAATTAGAGCTGGCTATGAGTTTGGTTATCACCGGTTATGAAGTTGGGGAACAAATTGGCGATGGTGGAATGGCGCAGGTTTACCGCGCCCGCCACTTGCGCTTGGAGAGGGAGGTGGCCATCAAAGTCATGCGGCCACAGCTGAAATTCGATGCCAGTTTTTCCGAACGCTTTCTTCGCGAAGCAAAAATCGCTGCAAATTTGTCACATCCCAATATAATCCATATCTATGATGTGGATAATGTCAATGAGCATTTATTTCTGGCAATGGAGTTGGTGCTCGGTGGTGATTTAAGTGCCACAATGGCCGCAGCGCGGAGCAAAGAGCAGGTACTGAGTATTTTCTCTCAACTCTGCGATGCTTTGGATTATGCGCATGATGAGGGATATATTCACCGAGATATCAAACCGGCCAATATCTTATTTAGAAAAAACGGCACACTGGTGTTATCAGATTTTGGTATCGCTCGCGCGCAAGATTCAAATACTCATATGACGCGTGCCGGCTCGATTATCGGCACGCCGGCTTACATGAGCCCAGAGCAGGCACAAGGGCATGAGGTTTCGAGTCGCTCCGATTTATACAGCTTGGCTGTGATAATTTATCAGTATCTAACGGGGCAACTGCCTTTCGGCTCAAACTCCTCGATTAGCACCGCTATCAAACATATTAACGACCCAATTCCAACAATGCCGGAGCACCTGCGTGCTCTGCAAGGCTTCTTTGACACCGCATTGGCAAAACAGGCGGAAGATCGCTTCGCCAATGGCAAGGAACTGATGGCGGCCTTGGAAAAAGACCTGAAACCGGTAAAGAGTTTGGCGGCGGACTTGGAGTCCACCGTCGTTTTAAAAAAGCCACCGCAGCCTAAAAAAGCGTCCAGTGAGCCAGCTTCGGAAAGCAGGTTTTCGCCGCGCGTGTTCATTGATTTGCTCCGCCAATACTTTGAAAAGGTACTGCCATCCCCCTTTGCCAGTTTTCAAGCCAAAGCGATTTTACCAAAGCTAACCAGCAAAACTGGCTTGTTGCAGTTGGCCATGCTCCTGTTGGCGGTGGGTTTGGTTTCCGCTGTCATCTATTCTGAGCGCAAACTGGTACCCAAGAATCAGGCCGCTGAAAACGACGCGCTTAACCTTAACGCTAAAAAAATTGACCAAGAC
Source organism: Cellvibrionaceae bacterium (assembly GCA_019634095.1). Classification (GTDB taxonomy): domain Bacteria; phylum Pseudomonadota; class Gammaproteobacteria; order Pseudomonadales; family Cellvibrionaceae; genus JAHQVY01. Next base: position 7,735 of record JAHQVY010000291.1, on the reverse strand, counting down.
ACAAGTCGGGTGGTTATTAAATCGGATACGGCAGCGGTAAATGTTGCTGAAGCATTTACTATTGCCGAGCCAAAATTAATTTGCAGCGCCTTTGCCGCGCGAGATGCTTTAGCGGAAAACTTATCGTTTGTTTCGCTTATTTTTACAAACGATACTAAGCAGCAGGCAGTAACAAAACTGCAAAGCCTTGTTGACGATAATTTAATTGTGGCGGAGAGACAGCTTGAGCGCAAAAGTTTTAAAAACGCAGATGGAGCTTTACATCTCGCGCGCGAAGCGGCCCTGACATTACAAGATGTTGAGCGCTTAGCGCAAGTTGAGCAAATGGAAAAGCGTCTTAACACTTCGGCGCAAAAGATAAAGGATAAAATGTCTGTATCGTATTTGCTAACCAGAGGCGATCGTAGTCTATATAAGCGCAAACTCTATGGCTCTGGAACAGACAACGCATGGTACTATTATTCGCAGGTATTGAAGTCGTTTCCGCAGGATGAAAATGCTATTGAGGGTCAAGAAAAGGTTAAGCGTAAAGTGTTCGAGCAGTTTGATGTGGCGATAACTCAGGGAGATTCTGAGCAAGCGCAATTACACGCTGATTTTTTAAATCAGATCGATGCCAATTCTGTGAAAACACCGTATATGAGCGCCGCCTTGGATTTTTTAAAACAACCCAAAAGCGCAAAAAACCGGCGTATCAACAGCCTGTATAACCAAGGGCTTCGAGAGTTAAAATTTGGTAGCTTGAAGAGTGCCAGCAGAACTTACACTAGAATTGAAAAAATGTCGCCTCACCATCCGAGATTAAAAAAATTAGGCGATAGCATCGCGAATTACTTCGCCACTCAGGTACAGAAAAGGCTAGACGCAAAGCAGTGGCAGCAAGCCGAAAAATTTATTGCTGATGGTTTAGCCTATTCGCCAAATCATCAAAAACTTCTACGGCAACGTTCAGATCTGCCGCCGGAGCCTGCGGTCGAAGAGGCAAAGAGCGAATAGCCTGCTGCGGGGCGTGCATGTTTCTTAAGCGCTTGTCCCTTAAACACTGCGGGTATAGCCGGCAAAAGAGAAACCTCAATCGGCTTATCACTAAGCGTGTTATCTGTGTTTTTCGGCGAAAATGCGGCGCGGCACCTTTTTAAGCTCGCGGCGCATTCGTTGGAACGGGTTACCCTGTTTTATGCGAAACAGCTGGTGTAATGGTGCTTTCGCAGTTTTACGCATAGCAATTAAGAATGAGGCTTTATACGCGCGCGTCCTAAGGCCGTAAGCGGCGTTGTTCGGCCTTGAATGAAATGGCTTTCGCGTTGTCGGGCTTTGCTGGGAATGTTAGTTGACGCGGCCCTAACAACAAAATCTCAATCGCTATGGTTATATGAAAACAATTATAATTTGTGATATTTTGACCCTGCGAATCTAGGGCGCAGGGTGAAATCTCATATATATACTTTCTTATGATATGTCCGTAGCGCTATGAGTTCTCGTATTTGAGGATGTGAATTGATATAAGGCTTTTGGACACATTATGTTTCAATTTCTTAGACTTGGACCACTTATTGCCGGTAGCTTATTGCTTATATGCGCATCTTTGGGCTGTTCATTCTGGTTTTTCTATTCATTTTTGAGTGTCGATGCGAAGCAGGTAACTTTTAGTCTGTTTGGGTTTCCCATACCGTTGCTGCCTGCGGTTGCAGGTTGCGTGGGATGTGGTGCCCAACTGTTTGTTTACTCTTTTGTTGCCAATTTGAGTTATGTGCGCGATTCGTTATTTAAACTTATTTTGGTAATAATTTCAGTTATGACCATCGGGCTCTCGATGTTTAGTACTTATTCTACGTTAATTTCTTTTCTGGAAAATAGGTCCTTAGAGAATGCCTACAATGATTTTTTTCAAGAACAGCGTCAAAAGATTCTCGAGAGTCGGACATCCGATATGAATATCAACAGTATGTCGGCGGAGCAGGCGATATCCAGTAAGTATCGAACCCAGGGGAAGGATATTACTGAAGCCAACGAAAACCTTCGCGCTCAACAGTTAGAAGAATTAAATAAGCTTTCGTCAAGCGTGGTCTACACCGCGTCGCCTATTGATGGCTTAGTTCGTGTGGTTGGCAACGATTCCATCGTCACATTTTTATTTTGTACATGGCTAGCTATTACCTTTGATTTACTGCCTATTTTAGGCATATCGCTGCTAGGTCGCTTGGCGCTGGAGCGGCCAAAAGCCCCAATAGATACCCCGTTGCCTGAGATTCGAGAAGGCGAGCCTAAATTAGAGAGCGATAGTCTAGCGGCATTGAACGGCAAAGACAGGAAAAGCCAAGAAGAGCGTCCGGAACCCATAATATCGGTTAAGGAAGGTCGCACAGATGAGTTTAATCACTTTGCGGTGAGCAAGGTTATAGCGACTCTAAATGGTGAAGACGTAACTGCACCGCAGGAGGTATCTACACAGCAAGAGGTATCTACGCAGCAAGAGGCAACTGCGCCGCAAGAAGTAACCGCACCGCACGAATTAAATGGTCAAAAAAAGCAAATAGAAATCAATGGTATTTATTTGGAAGATAATAAGCATCAGCCTAAAGATCCAAAAATTACAAAGCCGGTAGTGCAGAATAAGAAGCCTATTTTTTCCGATCTTCCCGCTGAATACCAAGCGTTGCCAATTAGTGATATACCCAACCGCATAGTGTATCCGCTTATCACTCAATCTCTGGCGACAGGATTGATACCGTTAAACTATACCGGCGTTATAAACTTTACTGGGCTTTCCAGATTGAAAGTGCAGCGCTATTTTACCAAAGCGGTTAGTCAAGGTTTCTTGGTACAAAAAACCAAAGAAAATATCGAGGCGGGATACAACTTTACCAATACCGTTCGCTACCGGATTCGGCGCAGTGCAGATATAGATGGGCTATTGCGTGAAAGTCAGGATTGGTAGTTAGGCTTCAATGGCGCTTAAATAAGCCAGAAGCCCTTTAGATACAAGGCTTGCATAACCCAGGCAAGGCTTGAGCGGCCCGGACAATACGCCGGGCACCCCTGGTGCAGCAGCTAAATTACGTGCCATTCAGTTATCAGTCTGTCGAAAAAGCCGCCGGGCCGCTGTGCATTCGTTACGCTGTGGGTGCGATTTACCGCTGCGCGTTCTGGCCGCTTACCCATGGTTTTTTTCGACTAAACTATAGAGCATAGGATAACAGATGAGTGTTGATTCATAGAAAAAATGGCAAGGCAATTTTGCTTTTTTGCCAGTTCGATGGCCGTCGTTTTGTAGGCTAAAGTGGGCCATTGCGCTAAGTTGAGTTCGCGATCAAGCTGTGTGATGGTTATCTATACCCAAAACACTTGAGATTTAGGCCTCATGAGCACGCCCCTAAGTGCCCTTGGCGGTGTTGCTCCGCCTTAAATAGACTGGCTATTGTGCGTTGTCGCGCCTTGCCAAGAACAAAAATTGACGCACTCCTAACACCTAAATCTCAAGTGTTTTGGGTATATGTTTTTCGTTGGTAGCTTTTTTTTACTAGCTATTCGCTAAGAATTATAAGCTTTAGCGCAGTATTTAAAAATAGCGCAAATGACTTGCCCTGCGGATTATTTACGTTCAATATTTGGCTGGCTACCGTTAAGAGTTGGTGTTGTGGTTGCACTGATTTGTGCAAATTCAGAGCCTACATTGGAAGCGTGAGCGGTATAACCCGCACCTGAGTGCAGTTTATTTATTAACATATTATTTAAATTAAATGGCTAAAAATTTGGATATCTCAATCCCCCAAAATATTGTTCCGCTAGACAGCATTTTACCCGATGAGCCTTTACTGATGATGGGCGCAGGCCCGGTGCCGATTCCCGCTCGGGTGGCGGCAGCAAATGGTATCGTGATTAACCACTTGGGCGATACCATGTCACAAATTATTGAGCAAGTTAAATCCATGTCGCGCTATGTTTTTCAAACGCGAAACGGAACAATTTTAGGGGTTGCCGGCCCCGGTTCTGCGGCCATGGAAATGGCGGTTGCCAATATTGTGGTGCCGCAAAGTAAAGTGCTTAATATTTGCAATGGTTTTTTTAGCCACCGCCTCCACGAATTAAGCAAGCGTATTGGAGCGGAAACTATCAAGCTGGAGGTGTCGGGGCCGGAGTCGGCGTCGCCACAGCAGGTCGAAGATTACATCGCGACTCACCAGCCTGCGGTAGTCACCATAGTGCAAGGGGAAACCTCTAATACCGTTTGTAATCACAGTTTGCCCGAGATTGCCGCCATTGCTAAGCGTCACGGTTGTTTTTTGATAGTCGATGCGGTGTGCACGCTAAGTACAATGCCGCTGAATATGGATGAATGGGGAGTGGATGCGGTGATTACGGGGGGGCAAAAAGGCTTGTCGTGTATCCCGGGTATTTCGCTCATCGGCTTTTCGGAACAGGCGTGGCAGCATATTCAAAACCGCCGCGATAGCCTGAGGCATTGGTGTTACGATGCCAAACTCGCCGATCAATTTTGGAATCAGGGCAGCTACCATTACACCGCTCCGGTGTCGGGTATTCTCGCTATTCACGAAGCGTTGCGTTTAGTCTGCAATGAAACCCTACCACTGCGTTTTGAGCGTCACAAACGTTGCTCTGTGGCATTGCAGCAGGGTATTGAATCGATGGGCTTAACCCTGCATGTTGCGGCGCAATCGCGCTTAAATTCAGTGGTGGGAATCAATGTGCCCAGCGATATCGATGCGAAGCGGTTGCTGGCCGATATGTCCCAGCGGTATCGGGTCGAAATTTCTGGCTCTTTCGGCCCCAATATTGTTCGTATAGGCCAAATGGGAGAGCAGTGTAGAGCGCACCATCTGTTTCGAACGCTGCACGCTTTGGGTTCAAGCTTGCAATGCTTGAAGGCAGATGTGGATATTCCCGCGGGAATGGCAGCATTGGAGGCGGTATTAAGCCAGCAGGGGTGAGCTCGGTGCTTGTCAAAAAGAAGACCTTTTCTTTTTCTTAACGTTTACTCGAATGGTACGTAATTTGGCTGCAGCGCCAGGGATGGCCGGCGCATTGTCCTGGCCAGTCAAGCCTTGGCTGGGCTATGCAAGCGTTCCCCGCGCTTGAATGCCGGGAAGATACCCCGGCCATCCCTTGGCAATAGGTGGGTGAATATGCATGGGCAAAATGCCTAGACTACCTTCTCTTGTGCAAGCCTTGTATCTGAAGGGTTTTACGTTTAATTAAGTGGCAAGGGCGTTTAATCCACTTTCTGGTAAGCGTTCCGGAATTCATCTAGCAACACCTAATAAATAACAATATTGGCTAGTTTGCCGCCCACTTTGGAAACAAGGCTTGCTCCAGAGGCGCGTGGTAAATCCTTGGGTGGGGGCTCAACAGCGGACCTCGCCGCGGATGGTGGCGCAATAAGCCCTGTATACTTATGCCGATTCATCGCATTTACCACAGCTTGCCGAGGAAAATTTTGGATACCGCTAACAAAAAACCTACTTTACTGCGCTGGTTAATGATTTTTAGTTTGATCTTCGCCGGAGAAATGATTTTCAGCTTGCCTTTTCATGTGGCGCGTTTTTTTAGGCCGACGCTATTGCATGTCTTTGAATTGAGCAATACCCAATTGGGAGATGTCTTTGCCTTCTACGGCATTGCGGCCATGCTGAGTTATTTCCCCGGTGGTATTATTGCCGATTATTTTTCGGCCAGGCGTTTGTTAACCTTTTCTTTAAGCGCAACCGCCCTCGGCGGGATCTTCTTTGCGCAAATTCCGCAGGGTAGGGCATTAACCCTGCTGTTTGGTTATTGGGGTTTAACCACCATATTTTTGTTTTGGGCGGGCATGATTAAGGCGGTGCGACAATGGGGGAATAGTCACCAAGGGCAAGCCTTTGGCTTGCTCGAAGGGGGCAGGGGGCTGGTGGCGGCTCTTATGTCTAGCATCGCAGTGCTGGTTCTCGCACAGGCTTTGCAAAACGACATACAACAAGATATTGCCGCGCAAACCCGGGGCATTAAGTGGGTCATTTATCTGTACACGCTGTTTACTTTTATCGCTGCCATCCTGGTTTGGGTCGTTATTCCGGAAGATAAAAACCGGGCTAGAACCGATCTGAGTTTGTGGTCTGGCGTATCCAAAGCCCTGAGCAGTCTTCAGGTTTGGCTAATAGCTGCCATTGTGGTCTGCGCCTACTGCGCTTACAAAGCGGCAGATAATTACGGGCTGTACGCCGTGCAGGTGCTTTCTATGGGGCAAGTTGAAGCGGCGGCATTTATGAGTTGGTCGGCTTATCTGCGGCCTATTGCCGCTATTGGCGCAGGTTTGCTGGCCGATCGTTTCAGCGCCTCGCGAGTTATTACTTGGTGCTTCCTGGTAACCGCGGCCGTTTACTTAGTGCTGGCGACTCTAGAGTCGAGCCCTGTGTTGGCGCAGTTGGCAATGCTTAACATGTCGGTGTCATTTGTGTCAGTTTTTGCACTGCGCGCAGTTTACTTTGCGGTATTGGAAGATAGTAAGGTTAAATGGCAAATTACCGGCACTGCCGTGGGCATTATTTCTCTTATTGGCTTTACGCCCGATATTTTCTTTGTCTCGCTCGCTGGCCGCATTTTGGATGCCGCACCCGGAGCCGAGGGCTTTGAAAATTATTTTATGTTGATGATGATTATTGCACTTTTGGGCTTGCTCGTTTCATGGTTTCTACATCGTATCAATACAGCGAAGTAAAGCAAGGCCATGCCGCGTAGCAATTTAAGCGGTGTGGGAAAATAAAAACCGCTCGAATCTACTGCTTGAATTGAGTGTTATCTTGATAAGTACTCGTAGGTTCGCTTGTGATTGTCAATAATGCCACTTTACAAAACTGCATGCGCAGTTCCAATCAAACAAATTTAATACCCTAGAGGGGATTTATGGATACACAAATGCTGATCGGTTCCGAGTTTGTCACGGGTGAAGGCAGTGAAGAAACGATACTCAACCCCAAAACCGGAGAATGTATTGTGCAATTGCCGGAAGCCTCTGTGGCGCAAGTGAATGCGGCGGTGGCCGCAGCGAAGCGGGCCTTTGGCGCTTGGTCGAGAACCGCTCCGGAGCAGCGCTCGCGTTATTTAATGCACATTGCGGATCTTATCGAGCAGCAGTCTGATACCTTTGCGCAGTTAGAGGCTTTAGATTGCGGCAAGCCCTTGCACGCCATGCGCAGCGATGAAATGCCGCCGATTGTCGATTGTTTCCGCTACTTTGCCGGCGCCATTCGCAGCTTGCAAGGCTCGGTTGCCGGCGAATATATGCCGGGTTTTACATCGATGATTCGCCGCGATCCGGTTGGTGTAGTGGGTTCCATTGCGCCCTGGAACTACCCGCTGATGATGATGGCCTGGAAGCTGGCCCCGGCGCTGGCAGGCGGCAATACGGTGGTGTTTAAGCCCTCGGAGCAAACCCCTTTAACCGCCTTAAAAATGGCGCAGCTGGCGGCAAAAGTGCTACCGGAAGGCGTGCTTAACATTGTGTTGGGGCGCGGAGAAACCGTGGGCAGTGCAATTATTAATCACCCCGATATTGCCATGGTTTCCATCACCGGCGATGTGAGAACTGGCAAAAAGATTATTCAGGCGGCAGCGAATACGGTAAAGCGAACCCACTTAGAATTGGGTGGCAAGGCCCCGGTGATTGTCTACGGTGATGCGGACTTGCAGGCTGCTGTGGACACTATTCGCACCTATGGCTACTACAATTCCGGGCAGGATT
>JAHQVY010000290.1 GCA_019634095.1 Cellvibrionaceae bacterium | reverse complement strand
GCGCCTCAAAAGCTTCTTCGAAACCAACTCTCCCAATGTCGCAGTAAACTTACTGCCCGACAAAACAGAACATCTCTTGAATCAAACAGAACTTCAAGGCGCCAAAATTCTCAGCGATACCTGCGCGGAGTTCGGCGTACCGTTGATCCAACTAAGCTCCTATGCAAGCTTTGGCACAGATTACGCCACAGAAGCCATCAAAGAAGATCTAGCACCCTGCGATGTTAAGGCCGATAGCAAAGATACCCTAGGGACTTTTTATCGCGATCTGGAGCAGATTGCCGCGCAACACGCTCAACATATGCTGCTGCGCTTGCCCTGGAAACTCGATTTTGGCGACGACTGCCTGCTGGCCAAAACCATTCCCAATCTGATTTACGGCGAAGCACTGAAGGTTTCGAGCTACTGCTGCGGCTCGGTGGTCACCAAAAAGTTCTTGGCTCAAGTGCTCTCGGCTTGCATTAAGCAGATCCTTTGCGGTGCGGAAAACTGGGGCGCCTTCAATTTTCGCAACAGCGAGTATTTTTCTGAAGCCGAATTCGTCGATGCATTGTCGCGCTTGCTAGAGCAGGAATTTACGATACAAGTAAATACGCCGGAACTCTATTCCGAGGCTGGACAGCCGCGGCTGATGAGTGGCAGCGCCAATCTCGAGGCGCAACGCCTAACCAATAACTTCGGCATTCTATTCCCCGCCTGGCGCGTGGGCTTTAAAAACACCGCGCGAACCTGGATGCAAACCCAAGGGTTTGAGGTATTAGAAGAAAAAAAACTCAGCTCTTAAGCTGAGTATTTTTTAAATAGCAAGCAAGCGTTGGTGCCACCAAAACCGAAACTATTGGACATCGCTACGTTTACCTCCGCCGCTGCCGTTTGCTTTACGATGGGAAGGCCCTCGGCTTCGGCATCGAGTTGGTTGATGTTAATCGACCCCGAAATAAAGCCGTCGCGCATCATTAACAAACTGAATATAGCCTCTTGAACCCCGGTGGCTCCAAGCGAATGGCCAGTGAGGGATTTAGTGGAGCTAATCTGCGGCACCTGATTACCAAACACCTCTTTTATCGCCTGGAGCTCTTTCAAATCGCCAACCGGTGTGCTGGTGCCATGGGCATTGATATAATCGATTTTATCGGTCAAACCCTGCATTGCCTGACGCATACAGCGAGCAGCGCCTTCACCGGAGGGAGCTACCATATCGTAACCATCGGAAGTAGCGCCGTATCCGATAAGCTCACCGTAAATTTTGGCGCCGCGAGCCAGAGCGTGATCGAGGGATTCGACCACCACGCAGCCGCCGCCGCCAGCAATCACAAACCCGTCGCGAGTTTCATCGTAGGGCCGCGATGCACTCGCGGGATCATCGTTATACTTGGTGGACAGAGCCCCCATACCATCAAATAAGGCCGTGAGAGTCCAGTGCTCCTCTTCACCGCCACCGGCGAACACCACATCTTGCTTGCCCAATTGAATCAGCTCCATGGCATTGCCAATACAGTGAGCACTGGTGGCACAGGCCGAGGAAATGGAATAATTGACACCGCGAATTTTGAAGGGCGTTGCCAGACAGGCCGAAACGGTGCTCCCCATGGTTTGCGTAACGCGATAGGCGCCAACGCGCTTGACCCCCTTATCGCGGGCGATATCCGCCGATTCAACCACCTTGGAGGTTGAAGCTCCACCCGAACCCACAATAATACCGGTGCGCTCACTGGACACCTCCGCTTCGCTTAAACCGGCGTCCTCGATTGCACGCTGCATGGAAACGTAAGCGAAACAGGCAGCATCCCCCATAAAACGTTTGATCTTGCGATCGATAAGCTCTGAAGTGTCCAGATCAATCGACCCGGAAACCAAGCTGCGAAAACCCATTTCCGCATACTGTTCATTTTTAGTGATTCCCGAACGGCCCTCGCGCAGAGAGCTGACAACCGTGTTTAGATCATTTCCTATACACGAGACAACCCCCATTCCTGTAACCACGACACGTTTCATAGACTTCCTCAACAGGTAGTTAAATTAAAGTCTGCTCACCCGCACGGGTGAGCAGACTTTAGGACAACATGGCTCTCTAATTAAGAAGTGGCAAAACGTAAAAAGTTTCCACCCACAGTTATGATTTCAGCTAATTTTAGCCGAAATCGATATCTTATTTTACGAGGATGTAATTAGAAAGTATCAGTATTGGCAAACAAGCCAACGCGCAGATCTTTGGCAAAATAGATCTCTTTGCCATCGACCGCGACGCGGCCATCGGCAATGCCCATTACCAACCTGCGCTCAATCACTCGCTTCAAATGAATGTGGTAGGTCACCAGTGAAGCATTTGGCAGAATTTGCCCAGTAAATTTGACTTCTCCAGAACCCAGCGCTCTGCCGCGGCCCGGGTTGCCTTTCCAGGCGAGAAAGAACCCCACCAACTGCCACATGGCATCTAAACCCAAACAGCCGGGCATAACCGGATCGCCGGGAAAATGACAGCCGAAAAACCACAGGTCTTTGTCAATATCCAATTCAGCAATGATTTCGCCTTTACCGAACTCCCCTCCGGTTTGACTAATGTGAGTTATTCGATCCAACATAAGCATGTTGGGTGTGGGGAGTTGCGCGTTCCCGGCGCCAAACATTTCACCTCTACCACAAGAGAGTAACTCTTCTTTTTCGTAGGAGGGTTTTGCTTCAAACGGTTGCATCAATAAAAGCTTCCTAGTCAGCTGTTTAAACAATAACCAAATGAATGACTAAATGAAGGCGCCATTCTACTCTTCGCTGAGTTGTTGTCCAGTCTTGGAAAAAAGCGAAGCGTGGGCACGGCACGATTTTTGGTTAACTGATTTACAGTGAAGCCCCGGTCCACGCAGTCAGTAAAAAGCATGGAAAGTTGTGATATATTCAGCTTCGCTTAAAACTCTCATCAATTTTTACTCGAGGATGTCTTTACATGATTAGAAAATGTTTGTTCCCGGTCGCAGGTTACGGTACCCGATTTTTGCCGGCGACTAAATCTATGCCAAAAGAGATGCTGCCAGTGGTCAACAAACCGCTGGTACAATATGGCGTGGAAGAAGCATTAGAAGCAGGGCTAACGGAGATAGGTTTTGTTACCGGCAGAGGCAAGCGTGCCATTGCCGATCACTTTGATGTGAGTTACGAGCTAGAGCATCAAATCGCGGGCTCGGCAAAAGAAAAATACCTTACCTCGGTACGCGATGTTATGGCGAAAGGTTCTTTTTCTTTTACTCGTCAAAGTGAGATGCGCGGTTTGGGAGATGCCATTTTAACCGGTCGCCGCTTAATGGGTGACGAAGCCTTCGGCGTGGTGCTTTCCGACGACTTGTGTGTGTGTGAGGAAGAAGGTGTGCTGGCGCAAATGGCCAACCTGTATAAACAATTCCGCTGCAGCATTATAGCGGTACAAGAAGTACCCGAAGAGGTTATCCATAAATTTGGCGTAATCGATGGCGAGCAAATTAAGGACAATATTTATCAGATTAACCACATGGTCGAAAAGCCCGACGCAAAAGATGCGCCGTCTAATTTAGCCATTATTGGGCGCTATATTTTAACACCGGATATTTTTGAAATTATCGAAAGTACACCGCCGGGAAAAAACGATGAACTACAATTAACCGACGCCCTGCTTACCCAGGCAAAAAGCGGCTGTGTTCTCGCGTATAAATTCAAAGGGCGCCGTTTCGATTGCGGCAGTGTCGCCGGTTTCGTCGAGGCGACGAATTATGTCTACGAAAATATCTATACCCACGAATAGCTGGAACGGAGCTTAAATGAATACGGAAATAACCTGTTTTAAGGCCTACGATATTCGTGGCAAAGTGCCGGAGCAGCTGAATGAGGATGTCGCCTACCGAGTGGGTCGCGCCTTTGTCGAGTTTTTAGACGCCAAAAAAGTTGTCGTGGGCCACGACATTCGCCTCAGCAGCGCAACACTCACCGATGCACTGATTAAAGGCCTTACCGAAGCCGGCGCCGACGTGATCCATATTGGGCAGGTTGGCACCGAGGAGGTGTATTTTAGCACATTCCATCTCGGCGTCGATGGCGGTATCTGCGTTACCGCAAGCCACAATCCAATGGACTACAACGGCATGAAACTGGTGCGAGAAGGCTCACGCCCTATTTCTAGCGACTCCGGTTTAAACGATATTCGCGCCATTGCCGAGGCGAGTGAGTTTGCGCAGCCAAGCGCCATTGGCACATGTGAGCGCAGAGATATTCGCCCCGAGTACATCGAACATTTGCTCACCTACGTCAATGCCGCCGACATCAAACCGCTCAAAGTGGTGGTCAATGCCGGCAACGGCGGCGCCGGCGCGGTGATCGATGCGCTCGAACCGCACTTGCCCATCGAATTTATCAAGGTACATCACCAGCCCGACGGCAACTTCCCCAATGGCATCCCCAACCCTCTGTTGCCTGAAATGCGCGGCCCCACCATCGAGGCGGTGAAAGCGGCAAAGGCCGATCTCGGCATTGCCTGGGACGGCGATTTTGACCGCTGTTTTTTCTTTGATGAAAACGGCGAGTTTATCGAGGGATACTACGTCGTTGGTCTACTTTCCGAGGCTTTTTTGGCGAAAAACCCCGGCGCAAAAGTCGTTCACGACCCGCGCCTCACTTGGAACACGGTCGATATTGCCAAACGCAGCGGTGGAACTGCAGTGCAGAGTAAAACCGGCCACGCTTTTATCAAAGAGCGCATGCGTTTAGAAGATGCCGTATACGGCGGTGAAATGAGTGCTCACCACTATTTTAAAGATTTCGCCTACTGCGACAACGGCAACATTCCCTGGTTATTGATTGTCGAGCTCATCAGCAAGCGAGGCACGCGTTTATCTGAGATGGTGATTGATCGCGTGAGTAAATTTCCCTGCAGCGGTGAGCGCAACAACACCGTAAACAATCCGAAGCAGATTATCGAAGCTATCGAGCAGCACTTCACCGCCAGCGCCGAACAGGTGGAAAAGGTCGATGGCTTATCGATGAACTTCGATAACTGGCGCTTCAATATACGTATGTCAAGCACAGAACCCGTATTGCGGCTCAATATTGAATCCCGCGATGACGAGGCTTTGATGCAAAGTAAAACCGATGAGTTGTTGGCTTTGGTCAAACAGTATGACGACTGAAAAGCCGGCGGTATTTGAAGGCTAAGCGGCCGACAACCTCTATGTAAACGCTGCAGTTCGCAGCGTTTTTTTTTGCTCGCCTGCCGGCCACACAGTACTCTAATAACCGCTAATCGCGAGTGCAGATCACAGCCTTAGCGACGTCAGAGCCTCCTCGTATTGCTCCAAGGCTTCGGGTATTAAAAAGAGATTTTGTATCGCGGCCAGCCCCCACTGCGCGCACTCGTTAGTGCTCAGCCAGTCTACCTCCGCAACCGGGTTGAGCACCGCCGGGCCTTCGATGCTTCGACTGCGCAAATCTGGACGCCGCCACTCGCGGTGGAATTCGCGCCATGCTCGCAGCGCCAATTGCTCGTCTTTTTCATGATGGGCGGTGTAGGCGGTGTTCCGCGAATGCGCGTTGATCAAACTGGGACGGAAAGACTCGCCGAACTCCTGTTGCTGTTGTTGCTCACTCGCGCCATAAAATCGACCGTAGCGCAGCCAGGCACGTTTAAATTCGGGAATATCCAGCAACTGATTTAACTCGGTACACATTTCGGTTAAGCCAAACACGGTGCTTAAGTGAGACACACTGGGACCGCGGCCCACCGGTATCAATACTTTTTTATCCGGATCGTATTCAAACGAGCCGCTGAAAAATCCGTGCTCTTGGGCACCCACGGTGCGCATCGCGTTTTCCAATCGCTGGCGATAACGCTCGTCGCCGCTTCGCTCCCAGGCAGTTAACCAGTTAGCGAATACCGAGCCCAAATCGGTGCCCACCCCCATGCGCCCCAAGCCCTTTTCCAGTGGCTCTTCTCCGGGAAGTTTTCGCGTTGCATTGAGCGTAGCCAAAGCTTCATCGGCATCGATCACTTCGTTCATTACATCGCCGGTGCGTTCGTCGGCGGTGAGAAAATAATGAAAACGGCGGTAAGCCGCCGTGCTAATCCGCAACTGCTTGGCACTGCAACCCCAGTGCTGCACATTGTGCCGCGTGCCAAAACCTTTAAAGCGGCCGGCGTGATAGATATCTACATCGCGGTTGTGACGAGTCATCGCTTCGGCCAAGCGGAAGACTTTGGCATCCCCGGTGCGCAAAAAGGAATACCACAGCCACAGATCCGGCGATAATTCCGAATTGTCCCAGGCGTAACCGCCAATATCATAGCGCCACACATGGCGCTCCGGGTCGTAGGCGTGCATCACGTTACGATAGTGCCAAAAACCGTACCAGTGGCGCTGATCCACTTGAGCGCAATAAAAGTCTACCATCCAATCGAGGCGGCCTTCGAGGGCGGCTTTTTTTGCCGTGGAGCGATCGGGCAGGCTCCAGTTGCCGCCAAACACGGCGGTTTTTAGGATATCTTGCGGCGCCGACACCACCTGCGCCGGCAGGCGAATATCATCGGCCATGTCGACAAGCGCCTGCCGCGATGGCGTTGCGTCGAGCACTTGCAGGGTGAATTCCGAACTGCGGGCAATACCGTAAGCCTGACCAAAACCGGGCTCGTAATCTTCGTAGGTAATATTCAACGCGTCGAGCTGCTTTTCGTAGGTATCTGCGCCGTAACCATCGTGATAAAAACGCACATCCATGGCCGGCGCTTCAGGGGACCAAAACCACAGTGTCGCCCTGGCCATATCGGTGCCGCAATCGCGAATATCCAATTGCACCGGATGCAGTTGCCAAAAATCGCGCATGCCCATGAGTAAACCACCGGAAATTCCGCCCACATAAGCCACCCCCGCAGCGCGGCCACCCTGGTCCGCGTCAATCCAGGCGTGCCCCGCCTTGGTCCGTTTGCGTATGGTAAAACCGTTGGCATTTAATTGGGTTAAGGTGACATCGTTCCACACCGGTACCCAGTGCAAGCGACTGGACACGCGTTTATCCCAGGACTCTAATACCGGGGTGGGCTCGCCGGCAATTTGCGCCGCTTTCACCGCTTGCCCCGGGTCGCGGCGCAAACCCGTAATCCCCCTGGGAGACTCAGCCCACAGCCCATGCCCCTCCCCCACAATCCGAATATGGCGGTCGTAAAGGGCGTCGCGCATTGGCACCTTCGCCTCCAGGCCCATGGCGCGAATAAAGTCTTGTTGGTCGTCACCGTCATAAATAAAACTGTGGGTTATTTTCATGCTGTCGTCGCCGGCGTAAAAAATCATGCGCAACACAAAAGGCAACCACTCTCGCCTGCTCTCGGTGCGACAAACACCGTCTACTTTTATCACCGCGCGAACCGGGCCTTCCTGTTCGATCTGCACCTGTTTTATTTTCGATTCAAACGACTCAATTTTGGCATTTTGTCCCGGTTCGATATCCGGTAAATTTTGACGCATCCCCACCAAACGCGCATCTTGCGCAATCACTTTGCCGTTGCGTTCTAGGCGGCTAATTAAAATGTTGTCGCGTGTTGGTACAACACACTTAAACACCCCGGTATCCACCGTGAAATAGCGCGCGCCGCGATGAATTTTTACGGCCTTCTGCGGCTGTGGTCCACGGCCTTTTTCAATGGAAAAATGCTCGCCTAAGGTGTACCCACCAGCTACCGCATGGGCGGTCCATTTCACAGAGCCATCGGGCCAAAACGCCGTGGGCCAAGACTGCAGCGGTACGTAAGTTCCCATTTGCGATCTTAACTTTAACAACTCAGCGCGCTTTAACTCGCCTTCGGCCCAGGGTTTACCCCATACGCGACCTAATTTCAGAGCGGGCTCTTTACCTTCGAGCCAACTTAATTGGCCAGCTTTTCTTAAAATTTGTTGGCTGCTAGACGATGGATTTGCAGAGGATGCAGCGGACGACAAGAGTGGAAGAGAAGTGGCGACTGCTCCACTGCGGAGGAATTCGCGTCGATTCATTGATAGTATCCGTTATTTAATTAGTGTTATTGTGCTTTTTTTATAGCATAAAACACCCGATTTAACTACTTCCCAATTGAATTTCATTAGCAAATTAATCACAATAGTTTTTGTAAAATTTGTTTAACTTAAAATTAGAAAGGCAACATTTTGTCTGCGTCGCGCGCCCCCATTTTATGCTTACTATTTTTAGTCAGTCATTTGGCCCATTCGCTGCCCGCAAAGGGCAAACTCGTTTACAGTAACCCCCTTAATTCCGCGCAAAACGTAAGCGAATGGAAAATGGAAGGGCCGGGAAAATTAGCCTTTAAACACGGCTGGATGACAATGTTCTCGCCAAACAAAAAAATGCATCATGTTTTTTGGTGCCCGCAAACATTTCCCGCGAATATTATCGCCGAATGGGAGGCGCAAAACCTCGATAGCGACGCCGGCTTAGCCATTGTTTTTTTTGCCGCTGCGGGCCTAAAAGGAGAGGACATTTTCACCCGCCAGCTAAACAAACGCGACGGCAATTTTGAACAGTACACCCTGGGAGATATTCGCAGCTACCATATTAGCTATTACGCCAATGCGGCGCATAACCGCAACCGTGGCTACGCCAATTTACGTAAAAATAATACCTTTACCTTACTGCAAAAAGGCGCGGAAGGTATTCCCAGCGTGTCGCGCTCCATCCACCGCATACGCTTGGCTAAACAGGGGCCAGTCATTCGCCTGTGGGTCAACGATAAACCCGTTATCGATTATCGAGATAAAGCGCCGGTCTGGGGTGGTGGGAAAATCGGTTTCCGCCAAATGAAGTGGAGCAAATTTCGCTATCGAAACTTCAAAGTATGGCAACTCAAAAACCAACCCTAAGTTGAATGCGGCAAAATGCGACAAGTGGCGCGGTGCCACTATAGCGCCCGGTGAGATCCACTGAAGCCGCTATGGTTACTATGGTCACTAAAAAAACCCGCAACAAACAGCGCCTCAGTTGCAAAACCCTGTTTCAATTGTGCATTTTAGCGAAGATCGAAGTGGGATTTACGTTTTAGACTGGGTATGCTATACCCAAAACACTTG
>JAHQVY010000289.1 GCA_019634095.1 Cellvibrionaceae bacterium | reverse complement strand
AGCACGTCCCTTTTTACTCTTGGCGGTGTTGCTCCGCCTTAAATAAAATGGCTATTGCGCTTTGTCTCGGCAATTGCTCCTGCATTGCCCTAATACCTCACATCCATGTGAGTACCGCCTTGCCAAGAATAAAAATTGATGGCGATTTAATTCTCTGTATAAAGCTTTTTCTTTGTTGTTCCGTCCCTTAGAACAGTGCCTGCCCTTATTGTATTACTTGTTCTGTTGAAATTTTCCTTTTTAAGCCTTCGATAGCACTAGAAAGTACAACATCGCTTTCTGAGCTTAGCTGCTCCGGCGTACGATGAATCATAACATTTGGCGTAATACCATAACCCACAAATTCTCTTCCGTCGGGGTAAGTGTCTCTTTTTGTGCAAACCCTAAATGAACCACCTCCTGGCAAATCAAAAAATATTGGCTGCCCCGTACTGCCGAATGTTTTTTCTCCAATAGTAGTGAAATGCGCTAGTGTATCTGCATAGATCAAAAAATCTTCAGCAGCAGAGGCAGTATGCCTGCCAATTAATACATAGGTAGGTACAATATGATTATTGTCTTTTGCCTTGAACTCCTCCATACTTCCTGATTCCCACACATTATCGAGAGCATATTCTTTATACTCTGCGAAATACACCCCCCAGGCTTTATAAGCCGCAACATGCTTTCTGGTTTTCCAAATTGAACCCTTTAAGTCTTCGTTGGTAAAATGGGATAAGATTTCAGCGGCAATAAGGCTATTACCGCCCCCATTGAACCGAAGATCGATAATCAGGGCTTTAGACTTCTTTATCTCTTCATACGCTGCATTAAATAATTCCACTAACTTTTCATCATGAAACCCATTTAAAGCTATATAGGCTATTTTATTATCCAACCATTTAAACTCAAATAACTCGCCATTAGAGCTAGGCAATTTTAGCGAAACTTTATCGAATTTTTGATTACGAGAGTCCCGCACAAGAGTTATGTCACTAAGCTCGCCCGATGGCGCTTTTATAGTAATATTAACTTTAGTTTTAGGCTTCCCCTTTAACATATCTCTTACAGCATTATTCCATAATATATGCTCGGTTGAACTCGCAATATAAGGCATAACATTGGCCTTTAAATGTGTTTCCAGATCAACACCGTCAACCGCAATAATAGTAGACCCCAAGGGGATTTGAGCTTGAAGTTCGCTTTTTACTTCAGTGACCACAGCCTTTTGATCAGCTTCGGTTATACTTAATGCCGGCCAATCAATATGCTTCGCAGCAAGCGCTTTCGGCAAGTAAATATTCGTGTGACCGTCTTTTAATAACGCGTTAAACTTCATGAGCTCACGATAGTAAACATAAGTTGTTTTTGTTGCTAAAACTTTGGGAATAGTTTCTCTGTACGCATTATCAAAATCCAAGTCGGGCACTTGGTCAAAAAACGCAAAGTTATAACTTACCTCTTTCCAAAATAGCGACAAACCATACAGCTTATCTGCTGTAGATAAATTGTTAGCGGTATTTGATACTTCTTTGGCACAAACAGAAAGTGATACAGACCCTATTAATAACACGCATACTAGGACCATTTTTTTAATCATTTAAACCATCCTCTGTAGGTTGAATCTCTGATTTTTATACGAATATTTAACCGCTAATTCAGCGTAAATAACACAATAGATTTACATTGCTTCAACTCTTATTTAACCCTCCTTTTACTCGAGAGGCAGTTATTTAAGCTGCAGCCCCAGGGACGCCCGGGGCATTGTCCAGGCCGCTCAAGCCTTCCCTGGGCGCTATGCAAGCGTTCCAGACGCTTGAATGCCTGGAAAATACCCCGGCCATCCCTTTCCAATAACACGGGCAAATATACCCAAAACACTTGAGATTTAGGCCTCATTAGCACGTCCCTTTTTACTATTGGCGGTGTTGCTCCGCCTTAAATAAAATGGCTATTGTGCTTTGTCTCGGCAATTGCTCCTGCATTACCCTAATACCTCGCATCCTTATAAGTACCGCCTTGCCAAGAACCTTAATTGACGTGCTCCTAACACCTAAACTTCAAACGCTACGGATATAGAGGGTTATAGGCTTAATTAAATGCCATTCGATTAAAGCTTAAAGTGGGTTCACTAAAGTACAGCTTAGGCAACCCAGTCTCAACTGCGGAATATTATTTTGCTAGAAGTATTAAGCATTATTTTTTATGCTCGTAGAATCTCCATTTGGGTCAAAAATCTCTTCTATTCTTTGATCGAAAAGCTTCGCCAAATTAAAGGCCAGTGGAAGGCTCGGATCAAATTTTCCAACCTCGATAGCATTCACCGTTTGCCTAGATACACCCAGCTTTTTGGCCAGTGTTGCTTGTGACCAGCCCCGCTCACCGCGCAGTGCGCGCAAGCGGTTATACATTATATTTCCTGCAGGCTAGAACAAAGAAGATAAAATAACCTACTATTAGTCCGCTAAACATGAAAGGGCCGGCTATTGCCGATTTGCCAACAATAGTCGCAGAAAGGCAGAAGCCCATCCCGAGAAAAAATGCTAATAAAAAACCGCCTGCAAGGGCTTCGTAGTAGATCTTCTTAATAAGTTCGTCTTTAATACCGCTAAACAAGTATATAAACGCGCGAACAAGAAAAACACCTGTAACAATAGGCAACAACGCAAATAGCAAGCGCCACCAAGGCGTATTTTCAATGCCCCCAGGGAGTGGCTCTAGTCCGAGAACAGCGCCAAAAAACGTTAGCCCCCAAAGTAAAAACCAATGGTTGAAGTGCTTCCCGTTGCGTCTATCGTCGTCACTTAGCTCAACGATATGCTCCGGATCAATTGGGTTTGCCCACCACTTTCTTTTGTATTTATCGCTATCATCTACGCTTGCCATTGTATGCTCCTAAGCTAATCGATAGTCAAGTTTACTTGACATATTCAAGTATACTCAACTTCACCTGCATGTCAAGCGTGCTTTACATGCCTACCATAGGAGTAAATTTTATGGATGCCTGATTATTATGATGTAGACCAAAACGTAAGGAGAAAAACTTGTTAAGAATTTTCAACTAGAACCTGGCAAAACACTGTAACTTGCCAGTTCTTTATATCCGAAACCTGACCATCACCAATTTCGATTAGCCGAAGCTCGCCGTCGGCACGCTGAACAATATCTACCGAATAAAATGGCGCCTTATGACGAGCAGCAATTTCACCGACCAGAGGCGGCACGCCACCAGTTGGCGAGTAAGGCTTGCCGTTGAATACAAAATAGCGCACTTCGCTTTCTTCGATAAACGTTTCAACCCGCCTCAGTGCGATACCGCCTTCGATGTCGCCTCGATGCTTTCTAATTAAGCCGATAATTTCATTGATTTCTTGCGGCGAATTAGCTATTGAGCCCCTCTCACTATAATTCGATTTAACAAAATCTTTAACGAAAAACTTACACCACCCAGATTGTTCAGCTGCTGAAACAACATCCTTTTCATGGTTAATGAAGATCGTTTCGGGTGTAAATTCGTGCACTTGTTTGTACCAACCGGGTAAATGATGTGATTTTAAAAAATTAGCTGTACTGGTCAGCATTTTTCCACCACGCTTACCTACCAGGTTTGATAATTTTTCGTAGGCTTTTGGGTTTAACATCCAACCACGATAAAGAACAAGATCACCTTCATTTAGCCCCGGCTTTGGGCGAAACTCATTAAACTGTAGTGCATCGTAGTCAAACAACGAGCAAGCAATTCCCTTTTGTTTGAGTTGCAAATACTCGTCATTAAAAGCACCGTCGGCTTCTTTTTCGTTTAAAGGGTTGTACGGAAATATCACTCTCATAGTGGTTTACGATTAAGGTCTTTGCCTGCTGAATTTTTGTTATTGCTGTCTTAGCTTTCAATTAACCCACCATAAACAGCGGCCCCAATGCATAAATACATTGCATAATTCAAAACTTAAAGATTAAGTATACCCGATTATTCCCAGCATTGGGGAAGACCTACACCCTCAGTGATTAATTTTCTATCGCCATACAATTTCTCCGCATTCTTATGATTACACCAGATAATACGACATCGAAAAACTTCGCGAATTTAAAATATTCAATCAACCACCGAAAAAGCAACCACCGCTCTCAATTTCCCGGTGTGTAGCGCTGGCGCCAGAACTTCATCATATAGCGGTTAATATCCCACTGGTTACCAACCGCTTGTTGCGTATAGGGCAAGCTGGGCATATAGGGGAATGGTCCGAATTCTGTTGTCATGGTTAAACGCCCGGTGGTGCGGCGTTTTATATCTACAATGGCATGCCACCAGGCCACGTGCGCATTAAAGGCCGTGCGCCATTCTGGCGCTCTAGGGTCATTAACTTGGGGGCCGTGGGCAAAACCTACGCGAGCGTGAACATGATCACTGTGGGCTAAGGCTAAATTAACCGCAGCTGGTTGATTTTCGAGTAGAGAGGATGCCACATTGCACCAGTGGGAAATATCCAGAGTGAGCCTTAGCTGGGGATACGCCTGTAAAAACGGCTGGCTAATGTGGGCGGCGAAAAGTATGCGCGCGCGGTGGGTTTCGTGGGTAATGGCCACGCCGGTTTCTTGTGTACACTCAATGGTTTCGCGAAAAAAACTACCCGCTTGTCGTGCAGTGAAATAATCGCGGCCGGTATGACCATTAATTAAGCGCGGGGAAAGGCGCAGCGCGCGTTCTAAATTGGCTTTAAAGCTGGCGATATATACCCAAAACACTTGAGATTTAGGCCTCACGAGCACGCCCCTAAGTGCCCTTGGCGGTGTTGCTCCGCCTTAAATAGAATGGCTATTCCGCGTTGTCGCGCCTTGCCAAGAAAAAAAATTGACGCACTCCTAACACCTAAATCTCAAACGCTACGGGTATAGAATCCCAACATATGCTGTTGCAACGTTATAAGAAGATAAATCGATATCACTGTTCAAGATTTCTCGGCTGTATAAACTTATATTAAAGGGATCTTTTTAAAAATTCGCTCAAAATAAGTTGTGCGTCACAACCGAGCATTCGCACACCTCGGTTATTTTTATTCTTATTATTATTCTTACTTTCATTATAAAAGCCCAACCCACAATTAACATTTAGCATAGGTAGCTGAGTTAACTGTTACTTAATCAAGGCCGAGAAGGGGCTTTTATACAAGGCACCCTCAATGTATACCTATACCGTATATTAAAGCACTTCCATTTAAACTAAATCGTTTAAAATAGGTATAAATATCCATTATCTAGGCTTTTAGCTTGTTAAAATTCGATGGTTTGTGCCCGCCGTACCAATAAAACAATAGACTAAGCGATCTTTCACCTTAAACTTAAGCCAGCTAAACTCGCTCTTGTACCACCGAGCCGAAATGTGAAGCTTATTCCTTTACCTGTAGACGGGCGTAGCAAAGGCTGAAACAGAAACCCGATAGAATAGTGACAATGCCTAACGAGCGAATAAACTGCACTGTTTGTTGAAGTAGGTGAGAAATGAAAGGCATCTTACAGCCGGTTTATACCAACTGAACGTCGCTAGCAACGTCCAAAACTGAGGGGCCCTATAGGCGAATGGATTTAATTTAACTACAGCCCCAGGAAAGGAATGCCGGGCGCATTGTCCAGGCCACTCCGGCCTTCCCTGGTCGCTAGGCAAGCGCCCCAGGCTTTTAAATGACAGATGTTATGTTCTTCGATGGACGCCATAGCGAGCGATTCACCGTAGTCGGCGCGCTCATGCCCGCTTAATTGCCGCGGCGGGTTATCGTCCATGCGCAAGTAAACCAGGTCGCCGCGCCGTTGTAAGTTACCGCTAATTTCCACCGGCACTGCGGCAAAAGGCGCGAGGAGGGTCGACGCGCTCGTGCCGTCTGCGCGGGTAAGCAAATAACCAAACGCCTCGCCATCGGAATTCTTGACCACAAAAATAGGCGGTATGCCGCCTTTAAGGCACAGCTGTGCACAGGCGCGATGCACTTTGCCGGCTCCGGGTTTCATTACACCTAAAAAACATTTGGAATCCACGATTTCACCCTTTGCTCGAAACGGCGTTGTGGTGGCATCGGCTGCAGCAGCGCTTGCCGGGTGGGTGTTGGGATCAAGCGCTTTAAAGTCATCCTCGGTTTCAATTTCCAACATACGCCAACCGCCGCGCTGAATCGGAAAACCGCTCACACTCACCGGCTGGTTTTGAAAAGTGCGGCTGATATCTTCGGCAGAGAGCTTTCCCAAGCGCACCAGCAACACCGACTCGGGTTTATCGCCGGGTATTTGCAACACCGGGTAAGGGTCGACACTTAAATACCCGGTTAAAGTGACCTTGTTAAAGGCATCCCAGGTTGCCGAACCAACATCTCGCTGCCCTACCCCCAACCAGGTGGCCACCGCCACCGCCAACAAAATCAAAACAACCATCAGTTTTTTATAAAAGCTCGACAGCTTGCTTGGCATACGGCTGTAGCCGACAAAAAATTCTTGCTCGTTTTTACGCTTCGACATCGCTCAAGCCTCGCTTGCAATAAGGGGAATTTCGGTCACCGGCCTAGGGGTGCCGGGAGGCAGTGGCACGGGGTTAAGCAATACGCGCTCAGCCTTAAGCTGCAAAGAATAAGTGGCAACCTTTTCGGTAAACGGTGGTGGAGAACAGCCGTCTTCCGGCCGATATTGAAAACCGTGCCAGGGGCAAGTAATGCAACCATCAATAACCTTACCTTCGCCCAAAGGGCCATTTTGATGTTGGCAAGCATTGCCAACCGCAGCCAGTTTATTGCCTTGGTAACGAAACACCGCTACCCGTTCGCGATTACCCACCGTTACCACTATGGCGCGATTATTCTGAATGTCGCGCCAGCTACCCACATCTACCCACTCTTGCGCCGCCATGCCTTTATCGAGCGCTGCACCTTTAATGGCGGCGACACTGTGTAAACCGCCCACCACCAATAAACTGGCAAACAACATCAGGGCGGAAAACCCGGTATTTGGCTCCTGTAAAGCGCCCAGCGCAATATGGATAACAATTAAAGCGTAGGCAAAATACACCGCCATATGCAGGGCTTTCCAAAGCGGGGCCCCCAGGTTCGCATTCCAATAGTCGTGACTGGTGGCCGCCATTAAAATAACCACCAACAACGCGAATACGCCGAAGGGCTGAAACGGAATATCGGTAATGGAATGAAGCTCTGCGGGCAGCGCGAACAACGCAACGAAAGGATTATCGACGCCGTAGCCGTGATACCACACCGTGGCGAGCAAGCCGTGAAGCAAAGCGATAACACACATCGATACGCCAAAATGGCGGCGATTGTAAAGCAGGGGCAAAAAGCGTTGGTCGAGCCGCGCCAGCGGCCCAATACAAAGAATAATGGTGAGCATTAAAAACGCACAAGTCGCGAAGGCCCGTATCAAAATTATTTCAAACGATAAAGCCTGCTCGGCGACGTGCAGGGCGGAACCCAGGCCGATATATAACCCCAGGTAAGCAACAATACCTAGCCATAAACTCAGATCGTAGACCTTTTTGCGCTTATTCCATTGCACCGGTATGTAACCATGACTACTCATTGCACCGCCTCCCCTCGCGACATATTGATAGGAGAAACTTTGGCTTTTTCAGGTAACACCGGATTTTCAAACACAGCACTTTTCTGGCGCTGACTGAGCGCGAACAGGCAAAAAACAACCAACACCGGCAATAAAATAAGCCACATCCAACGGTGCACCGATCGGTGTAATCTCTTCATAACAACACTCCCCCAATAATGCGTTATAGTCACAGCCTTTAGGCTTTAGGCCTTTTTAACACGCCTAACCAAAAGCCCAAAACTAAAGCTGTAATATGAATAATTTATTTTAACGCGACACAAGCGCCTTAGCCTTCGCGGGCAGCCAACCACTTCATTAATAAAAGCGGCCACAATAGAATAGCCGCCGGCACCCACAGCAACCTAACACCGGCGCCCGCCTTTGCCGCGGCCGGGTCTATAGCCGAACAACCTTTTGCAACAAAAGCGATGGAAAAAACCAAACCGAGAAAAAAATAAAGCGCGATTATTTGTAAAATCATGGACTAGCATGCCCCCAGTATTTTTATTAACGTATGCCAGCAAACTCTATACCACTGAGTTCAGATAAGGTTTTGTTAAAGGTACTTAAATCATCCAGGCAAAATTGATTGAGATGAGAATGCCCGCAGGCTCGCGCCAGT
>JAHQVY010000036.1 GCA_019634095.1 Cellvibrionaceae bacterium | reverse complement strand
TCGCCTTCTACCTGTGTGCAGTTTACGCCCAATAGCGACGAGTTTAGTGTCGACAGTCTTATGCCCGGCTACCGCAGTTTTGAACTGTACCCGAATGGTACTTTCAATACCGAAGTACATCGCATTCCCAACAAGGTCTATAAAATCGACTTTGCCTCTACCGGTTATTAACTACCTGCCCACCCTTGCACCACATTCGCTTGAAGTTTGAGTGTGGTTTTACCTAAGCTATATTCTCAGACGGCGCTATAATTCGCGTTTTTATCACGCGAGTTGAAGTCTTATGAATACGCTGCTCTATCTTCACGGATTTTTAAGTTCACCACAGTCGCACAAAGCGCAGCTTACCCGCGAGTGGCTGGCGGCAAACCGGCCGGATATCGACTTTGTCTGCCCTCAGCTACCATCGTATCCAGAGGAAAGTTACATGGAGCTCCTCACTTTGGTCGAGGCGCTCAAGTCGGATCAGCTATGGCTGATTGGCAGTTCTCTTGGCGGTTTTTGGGCCAATATTTTGCTGGAAAAGCAACTTGCTGCGCGCGCGGTTTTGGTCAACCCGGCAGTAACGCCCGGCAAGTCGTTCCTTAAATGGTTGGGGCGACCGATGAAGCACTATTATTTAGAGCAGGAAATTACCCTTGGTGACGTGGATAGTCGTTACTTAAACCAATGTGAAGCGCCAGCCCCGGCAGAGCCGGCAAAGTATTGGGTAATGTTGCAAACCGGCGACGAAACTCTAGACTATCGCCTGGCCGCGAAGAAATACCAAGCTTGCAAGCTACTGGTAGAGGAGGGAGGCAATCACTCCTTTACGGGTTATGCCGACTGGCTACCCGAAATCATTCACTTTTTTGAAACAAGCGCAAATTAAACACTATGGCGAATTACACAGCGGAAGATATTGAAGTACTCACGGGACTCGACCCGGTAAAAAAACGTCCGGGTATGTATACCGATACCTCCAGGCCGAACCACCTTGCTCAGGAGATCATTGATAACAGTGTGGATGAAGCCTTGGCGGGCCACGCCAAGCGAATTGAGGTGACCTTGCACCGGGACCACTCGGTCACTATTACCGACGATGGCCGCGGAATGCCGGTGGATATTCACCCAGAGCAAAATAAACCCGGGGTGGAGGTGATTCTCTCTACACTGCATGCTGGCGGAAAATTCTCCAATAAGAACTACCAGTTTTCTGGCGGACTGCACGGGGTTGGGGTGTCGGTGGTCAATGCCCTGTCAAAGATCTTGGAAGTGACCATTAAGCGCGATGGTCAGGTTTATCGCATTGGTTTTAAAGGCGGTGAAAAAGTGGTCGATCTACACCCCGTGGACACTTGCGGCAAACGCAATACCGGCACCTCGGTGCGCTTTCTCGCCGATCCGCAATATTTCGATTCACCAAAAATTTCCATTCCGCGTTTAACTCACGTACTGCGAGCCAAAGCGGTGTTGTGTCCCGGCTTGGAAATGGTATTTATCGACGAGCATTCTGGTGAAACCCAAACCTGGTTTTACGAAGACGGCTTAAAAGACTATTTGCTCGGCGCTACCCAGGACTGGCCGGGCTTGCCGGAGACCCCCTTTGTCGGCAACTTCAGCGGCAGCAGCGAAGCGGCGGAATGGGCGGTGCAGTGGTTGCCGGAGGGCGGAGAAATCACCCAAGAAAGTTACGTCAACCTGATTCCCACCGCGCAGGGCGGCACCCACGTTAACGGCTTGCGCACCGGTTTGATGGATGCTATGCGCGAGTACTGCGATATTCGTAGCTTGACACCCCGAGGCGTGAAATTAAGCCCCGAAGATATTTGGACCAACTGTTGTTTCGTGCTGTCTTCAAAGCTTCAAGACCCGCAATTTTCCGGCCAGACTAAGGAGCGATTGTCTTCTCGGGAAGCGGCGGCTTTTGTTAGCGGTGTGGCTAAAGATGCTTTTAGCCTGTGGTTAAACCAGCATACCGATGATGGCGACAAGCTGGCGGAGTTTTGTATTAACAACGCACAAAAGCGGGTGAAATCGAGCAAAAAAATTGCCCGCAAAAAAATTACTCAAGGTCCCGCGCTACCGGGTAAGTTGGCCGATTGCTCTTCGGCGGACCCTCGGCTGAGCGAATTGTTCTTGGTCGAGGGCGATTCGGCAGGTGGCTCTGCGAAACAGGCGAGAGACCGCGAATTTCAAGCCATCATGCCGTTGCGCGGCAAAATTTTGAATACCTGGGAGGTGGAGAGCCAGATGGTACTGGCCTCGCAAGAAGTACACGATATCGCCATCGCTATGGGTATCGATCCCGGTTCTGACGATTTTGAAAAACTGCGTTACCACAAAGTGTGTATTTTAGCCGATGCAGATTCCGATGGCCTGCATATCGCCACCTTACTTTGCGCCCTGTTTGTGCGTCACTTTCCGGCACTCGTCAGCGCCGGCCATGTATTTGTAGCGATGCCGCCGTTGTATCGTATCGACATTGGCCAAGAAGTGTATTACGCCTTGGATGAAAGCGAAAAACAAGGCGTTTTGGATCGTCTGCAAGCCGAAAAAAAACGCGGCAAAATTAACGTACAACGCTTTAAGGGTTTGGGAGAAATGAACCCACTGCAACTGCGCGAAACAACCATGGCACGCGACACCCGTCGCTTGGTGCAATTAACCATCGAGCCCGGAGACGATACCTTTAAAATACTGGATATGATGCTCGCCAAAAAACGTGCGGCGGATAGAAAAAGCTGGCTCGAAGACAAAGGTAATTTGGTTGATATTGGTGACCTATAACTTACTGTGAAGCTGTGTCACTCGAAATGCACTTGAAAAGATCGTTATCGCAAGCTAGGTTTTTGCTTCTGCCGATAATTTCAATGCTGCTTTCGAGACAGTCGTCCAGCTCCATTTCTGTGGTGGTATCGGGGGTTACGTTGTAGGCGAAAATACCTTCGGCGGTAATAAACACGCCTTTAGCACGCTCTACATCCAGCCCGCTCAACCATTGATACAGCGCGGCGCGGTTAAAAACTTTATGGGGCGATATTCGCCAGCCAACACTAAAAAAACCTTCGCCCTGGTTTTCGGCTTTTAAGTAGCCGCATTCGGGAAGCATTTCGTCGGATGCAATAGGGCTTTGCGCTTTCGGGTGATGTGAATGCACGCTCTTGCCAACGTTGCTTTTAGTGCTCCCCTCTAATAAATGGGGAGCGATACAACCATGTTCGGCAAATACAATTTGCGCTGCTTGGTTATCGCTTTGATTGAGGTAGTTTTGCAGCTGCTGCCTATCGTTATCGCTGTACAAATCGCGTTTATTGCCGACGATAATATCGGCGATCGCGAGCTGTTGATTAAAAGTGGCGTGCTCAGTGTAGCGTTTTTGAGACAGCTGGCGGGCATCAACTAAGGTGACAATTTTCTGCAACGATAGCGCTGTCTTATAATGTTCTCCTGCGAGCACTTCCAGCACTTCGCGCGGGTGCCCAAGGCCGGTGGGTTCTATTAACAGGCGCTCCGGCTTGGCGCGACTCAACAATTGGTTGAGGGCTATTTGCATTGGTAAACCCGCGGCGCAACACATACAGCCACCGGGTACTTCACGAATAAAAATGCCTTCACTTTCTCGGTGCGAGCCGCTGAATAAACTGCCGTCGATACCTATTTCACCGAACTCATTCACTAAAACGGCCCAGCGTTGATCACTCGGTTTGCTTTTTAGAAGGTTTAAAATCGCCGAGGTTTTACCAACCCCTAAAAATCCTGTGACGATATTGGTGGCCACGGCTGAGATGGGCTGCGCTGTTGTACTCATGATGTTTAAATATCCTCGTGTTGTGCTGGTGTAGCTCAGCGTCAAATTTTAACCTGTTAACGATACGCAACAGCAGAGTGTTCTTTTAAGCACAATTTTTTAAATCTGCCAGCGGGTAGCCCTTCGCGCAGCTTAGCTGCCAATTACATCGCCATCGGTTTTGCTAACCACAACCACGGAGGGGCGGGGCGGCAGTTTTTTATCGAAATCAGGCCAGCGTGTACTCGGGTTTTCAAAGCTGCTGCTGTTGCCCGGATGCTGAATAGAGCAAAACAGGTGTTTGTCATCGGGGGTAAAATAGGGGCCGCACAGCTCCGCGCCGACTGGGGTACGCAAGAAGCGTTTGGTCAGTGCGCGGTTTTCCCCTTCAACCTCGCAGCACCAAATGCCATCGGCAATACCAAAATTCTCGGCGCCGTCGGTGGCAATCCACAAATTTCCCTGGCTATCGAAGGCGCAGTTATCCGGGCACGCCAGCCAGCCGTTGTCACTGGTTTGCGGGTGGTAGTTGGTCGATTCCTCATCGCGCCTGCCGGCGAGTAATAGCATTTCCCAGGAAAAGGTGTCGGCACTGTGGTCGCCTCCCGGCGGGATCAACTCAACAATTTGCCCTGCGGTGTTGTTCGCTCGGGGGTTGACACCATCCGTTTGATTGTCAAGCCGCTCATCGTTATTGGTTAACATCACATAAACCCGTCCGTTAACGGGGTTTACTTCCACATCCTCAGGCCGGTCCATTGGGGTTGCACCCAATAAATCAGCCGCTTTGCGGGTATCGATACTCACGTCAGACTGCTGTTTAAAACCATTTTGCGCCGTGAGGGGACCGCTGCCCTGTACCAAGGGCAGCCAGCTGAGGCTGCCGTCATCGGAGAATTTTGCACAATACAAAGTCCCCTCGGACAGCAGCTGTTTGTTGGCTTGGCGATTATCGGGTTGATAGCGTTGCTTACTAACAAATTTATAAAGGTATTCAAAGCGTTGATCATCGCCGCTATAGGCAACCACTCGCTGGTCGCTGTTAATAAACACATTGCAGCCTTCGTGTTTGAAACGCCCCAAGGCGGTATGTTTTTGAGGGACCGAGTCGGGTTCGTAGGGGTCTATTTCGACAATCCAACCCATATGCAGTGGCTCATTGGCCTGTTGGCTCATGTCCCAGCGCGCATAATGTTGCGCCCAGCTTTTGCGCGCTTCGGCCTTCATACCGAAGCGCTGGTGACTTTCTGCTGCTTCACTGTTGCTGTAGTCACCGGCAAACATATAGTCGGTGTTTTCTTCGCCGCTGAGCACCGTTCCCCAAGGCGTGACTCCGCCGGCACAATTGCCGTAGGTACCAAGGGTATGCACGCCATCTGTGGAGATGGCTGTATGTAAGCGCTTGCTCGCAGCGGCGGCACCGCTGAATTTCATGGGAGTGTAAGGCGTGATGCGCCGCGTGTAGCGCGAATCTTTGACCACCTGCCACTGATTACTCCGTTGTTTAATCTCCACTACCGACAAGCCGTGAGCCACGATATCGACATCGGTATGTTCCCGGTCTAGGCCGACGGCAGAGGGTGATCCGGGGAACATCATGCTCGGGTTGGTGTATTCGTGGTTGACTGCTAGCAGCCCGTGATCCGAGTTTTGACTGCCCAAAGGCAAAGGTAAAAAACCGATAAAGTCGTTGTTGAAACCAAACTGTTTCGCTTGCTGTTTGGCGCTTTGCTGCTGAGGGTTGAATTCAGCGGCATCGCTAAATAGTGGGTCGCCCCAGCGAATCAATACCTCGTAATCATAGCCTGGCGCCACTGCGAGTTGGTTGTCTAAACCTTGTGGCAGTTCTGTAAAGCTCAAACTCGCGGGCTTAGCCGCGCCAGTTGGCGGTGATGCTGGCTTGCTGCAGCCGGGTAGGGCACTCGCTGCAGCCAATGCCGAGCCCGAAAATAAAAAGTTGCGCCGCGACAGACGCTTGTTAAGTACTGCTTGAAAGGTGCTTGCCTGTTTGGTCATTGGTTTACCCCGCTTAATTCAAGACCCTAATGCTTTACGGGTTCGATTGCCGTTGTTCAGGATATTAGGCACCCGTTGTTACGTTATTGCGTCTGTGCTTATAAATTGAGCATCCGCAAAGATCGGGCGAGTCCGGCCTTGGTTCTGTTCGCAGCTGGTTTTGTTCCCAGCTGGTTTTTTTCAGAGTTAGTTGTGCTCGACAATCCACTTAGACCCGCGCCGTGCTTTAGCGTTGCCGCAATATATCACCGTCTTTTGTTTTATCCCAATGGCGCTTTTACGAGGCGACGTAGCTCGCAAGCGTTGTTTTGTTCAGGGGCTTGTTCAGAGTCTTTGTTCAGCTCTATTTTTCGATGCTCAGATTGGTTCCAGCTCGTCGCACAGGAGTATACCGCGCTTGAAGACCGAGTGCCTTTTCGAATGTTTCGCCATCGGGCTGAGGCGTTTGTGGCGGGATACTTTCCCTATCTACTGAAAATGGCATGTGCTTGTCAGGGATGTCGCGATTGAACGGATTCGTTTTGTTGCAAAGCGCGCTTTGAATGTTTGATGTGAGATATTCGCCAGCTGAGCCCCGCCGCAGCGTTAAGCGTCCTTATGCGGCAATTTTCAGAGACCGGGTTTACCTTGAACAGCTTATACAAAGGATGCTGCCTGCGAGTGCCTTGGCGGGCGATAGCTTGGTTTTGCGGTGCTGATTGATACAGCTCAATACCTGGACAGCCCGCGATGTTGCATCATACCGAAGAGTTATTTGGCTCGCATGCCGGCGCCTTTGCTGAAAGCTAGGTCAATTTTGCCTTTGTCCGGGGTTGGCCTGGTAAAGCAGACGCTGTCGCTATTGGCGACAGCGTCGAGTAAGTGGCCTACGGTGTAGTTTTGCTCTAAAGGGTGTTGCAGCGTTTGTTCTGGGTGAATTTGGTAAAAATTGCGGCGACCTTCCCTTTGGTGGCTCAGTAAGCTTGCCTGCTCTAGCTCGGTAATAATTCGCTGTATCGCTCGCTGTGTAATTCCGACTTGATCGGCTATGTCGCGCAAGCGCATATTTGGATCTTTTGCCAAGCACAGCAGCACATGCGCGTGATTACTTAACAGCTTCCACCCCTGCTTAATGTTCATAGGCAAACTCCGAATTTGTTTATTGTATTTAGAGGTGTTTTTTTATGCGCCAATTGATACATGCAATAGTATGTCGCGTAATTAGAGCCATAAATATACAATATTGGTTATCACAGATTTCAGTAAAATATTTTCCGGTAATAAGCAGCCTAGTCGTTCGGCGGTTAAATTCGATGTTTTCTCCATTAAAGTTATTTTAAATAAAGACGATAAGTATTAATTAGTCAGTGAATGCGTTCATTACTGCAAGCCCATTAACCTAACAGCACGAGCGTCGTGTTGATTCTCACGCTGTTTTTTTGCAGTTTTTTTATTTTTTCTGCACGAAAATGCTTGTTTGCGAAACGATAAAAACGTTTAGGTTGTCAGTTGCTGGCGTCGTTTTATTGGTTTTGACGTGTTTAGCTGCTTAGATTAATTTTCAGTTTGTTTTGCGCTAGCCACAGGTATTAACGGCCTAGGTGATTAAAGGCCTAAATGGCGTTTTTCCATGTCGATGTAAGAAAAAATGAGGTGCTGAATGTGAAACAAAAGCAGAGCAAACCAAAAAACAGTATTTTGGCAATCTTCACCTGGTTCTTAGC
>JAHQVY010000288.1 GCA_019634095.1 Cellvibrionaceae bacterium | reverse complement strand
TTGCTCCCAGCAAACTTACGGAAATACACTACATCCCTGTAGATAACCCGTAGAGTGACGACGAATTGGCCGAAAAAGTTAAAAAATTCACTGTAATTTCAGCCCCTTGGACGCCCTCGCTACGATCCAACTGATTAATTTAGGTTAAAAAAAGCCACTGCCTGCTTCGCGTAAAAAATGCAATAAAGCTTAACAGCGTATAAATTTTTGGATTCGGAAACATTTAAACCTAAATTAATCATTTGAATCTGCTGCGGACGCCCAATGAACTGAAATTAGAGCGTTTTTTCAATTTTGCGACTGCACCGAGTTTGCTCCCAGCAAACTTACGGAAATACACTACCTCCATGTAGATAACCCGTAGAGTGACTACGAGTTTGCCGCAAAAGTTAAAAAATTCACTCTAATTTCAGCCCCTTGAACGCCCTCGCTACGATCCAACTGATTTATTTAGGTTAAAAGCCTGCAGGAATTGCTAGTGGAAATCCCGCGATTGCAAAACAAAATTTTCCTCTAAAGCTTGCGAATAATCGATAAGCTCGCCCGCGACAATATGGATCACTGTATACTGCGGATTGTTCTGATCGCGACTCAACTCGAGTACGCCTTTTACCAGTAATAACTTCGCCGTTAGTAAAGCTTGGCGGAACTGTTCTTGAGTATTTTTTCTTACCACCACATTAATATTACCGGTTTCGTCTTCCAAGGTAATAAACAATGTGCCCTTAGCGGTTTGCGGTCGCTGGCGGCCAGTAACTAAGCCGGCAATTCTTACAAAGCGCCCGTGATTTAAACCCAATAATTCACTTTGTTTTTTACAGCGATCAAACGGCGACACGCGCCGCAATAGAGCCATAGGGTGCTGCCTAAGACTGAGGCCAGTAGTGGAATAATCGTCCACCACATTTTTTTCCTCTGAGGGTTCCGGCATTACCAAGGTATCGTTAGATACACTGTCGATGGGCCCCAGCAATTCACTGCGAGGCTTGATTGATGCCGTTTGCCAATGCGCGGAATGTCGATCGCCCGCAATGGATTGTAAGGCATCTGCCGCCGCCAAATATTGAATATCGGCGGGTGATAGCTGAGTGCGCCGCAGTAAATCATGAATACTAGTAAACGCTTGATTGCCGCGGTAAAGGTCTATTTTTTCGGCCTTTTCTCGATTCAAAGATTTTATTCGGCAAAAACCTAAGCGCAGCCCCCAGCTGTGCTTTCCCGCATTGGGCGGCGCCACTTGTTCAATGCGGTTTTCGTACTCACTTACATTAATATCCACCGGCAAAACAACAATTTCATGGCGCTTCGCATCTTGCACCAACTGTGAAGCAGAATAAAAACCCATGGGCTGACTATTTAATAAGGCGCAATAAAATGCCGCCGGATGATGGCATTTCAACCACGAAGAGGCATAGCACAACAGAGCAAAACTGGCCGAATGTGATTCGGGAAAACCGTAGCCACCAAAACCTTTTATTTGCTCGAATAAACGCTGGGCAAAATCCAAGGGGTAATTATTTGCTAACATTCCCTGAATAAACCTTTCTTCAAACAGTAATAAATTACCGTTTTTTCCCCAGCTAGCCATGGCTCTGCGCAAGGCATCGGCCTCGCCGCCACTAAAACCTGCAGCGACCATGGATAGACGAATCGCCTGCTCCTGAAAAATCGGAATGCCATTGGTTTTTTCCAATACCGATTTAATCGCATCGTTAAAATATTGGGTCGGTTCCTCGCCATTACGGCGGCGCAAATAAGGGTGAACCATATCGCCCTGGATTGGCCCGGGGCGCACAATCGCAATTTCTATGACCAAGTCATAAAAGGTTCGGGGACGCAAACGCGGCAGCATCGACATTTGCGCTCGAGACTCCACCTGAAACACACCCACACTGTCTCCCGCACACAGCATCTCGTAGGTGTCTGGGTCTTCTGTGGGAATATCTTCGATAAGTTGTATAGATTTGTCGTAGCTATTTACGTAGTCACAAGCTTTATGCAGCGCTGTCAGCATGCCGAGTGCGAGAATATCAACCTTTAGCAGGTTCATGGTTTCCAAGTCGTCTTTGTCCCACTGAATCACCGTTCTCCCTGGCATGCTGGCATTTTCCGTGGGTACCAAGTCGCTGATTCGATCGCGGGTAATCACAAAGCCCCCCACATGCTGCGAAAGATGCCGGGGAAAACCTAAAATCTGCTGCACCAAGTCGAAAAAAGTCAGCAATAAGCGGCTTTGCGCATTCAGGCCTGCGGCTTCTATGCGCTGTTGCAAGTCTTTGCTGCGGTCCCACCACGCCAACGATTTAGCCAGGTGGTCGATAAGCGATGCATCGATACCCAGCGCCTTGCCCACATCGCGAATGGCGCTGCGCGAGCGGTAGGTAACCACCGTTGCCGCAATCGCCGCATGCTCCCGGCCGTATTTGCTATACACATATTGGATAACCTCCTCGCGGCGATGGTGCTCAAAGTCGACATCAATATCTGGCGGCTCATCGCGCTCTTTAGAGACAAAGCGTTCAAACAGTACATTAATTTGCTCCGGGCTAATATTGGTAATGTACAAGCAATAACAAAGCACGGAGTTCGCCGCCGAGCCCCTACCCTGGTAAAAAATATTGTTTTTCCTGGCAAAACAGACAATGTCGTACACGGTAATAAAAAAGTATTCGTAGCCCAGCTGTTCGATAATCGACAACTCTTTATTTAACAGGGCTTCAACCTTAGCGCTAAGCCCACCAGGGTACCGCTTTTGCTTACCTTGATTGGACAAATATCGCAAATAGCTGCTGGCAGTAAAATTGGCCGGGACAATGTGTTTAGGGTACTGGTACTGCAGCTCACTAAGACAAAACTGACATTGCTCGGCGATCTCTTGAGTATTTTGCAAGTACTCTGGCGGGTAGAGGTTATTTAAATCCGCTAAGGGCTTTAAGTGCGCTTCTGCATTGGGTTGCAACCGACTCCCCAAGGCTTGTACCGAGGTGTTTTCGCGAATAGCACACAGTACATCTTGCAAGGGTTTGCGCGCAGCTTCATGCATCAAGGCCTTGCCACTGGCCACCAGCGGAATATCGAGACGCTGCGCCAGTTGCTGCCACTGCACTAAGCGGCTCTGCTCGCCACCGAGCAGCTGCTGATTAATACCTAGCCACAAACGGCTGCGAAACACACTTTGCAGGCTTTCCCCGGCATCGAAAATAGCTTTCGCTTGCGGGTTGCCGTGTTCATCGGCTAAAAGAATGAGTAAACAGTGTTGCAGGCGAAACGGTAAGTCCTGCAGCTGTACCTGATATTTGCCTTTAGTCGTTCTGCGGCGAGCGAGCGTAATTAAGCCGGAAATTTCTGCATAGGCTTGCCGCGAGGGCGCGAGGGCAATGATTTTGGGACCGCTTTCAAGGCGAAACACACTGCCGTAAATGAGTTTAAAGGCCTGCTTGGGCAAGCCTTTGGCCAGGTGGTCTCGGTGGCGCTGAAACGCTTTGACAACGCCCGCGAGCGAGCATTCATCGGTAATGGCAAGCCCTCGGTAACCTAAAGAGATTGCGCGATCGACGTACTCTTGCGGGTGAGAGGCGCCGCGTAAAAAGCTGAAGTTGGTTGTGGTGTTAAGCTGAGCGTAAAACATAACATATGCCGATGAATCCCAAGCTCGTTAAACCTAATAAATACCTTGTATCAGCTACGCAGGCCTAATGCAACTGCGGTTTATTCTGGAAACACCTCCAAGCTTAGGTACAGAGCGTGTTTTAGCTTGTCGTAGGCCTCGCCTTTAACTTGCTTTTCCGCAGCCAGTTCCAGCACGTACATACCGGCTTGCTGCCAGATTATTTGTGCCTGGCCCTTAGTGTCTGTGCGCAGCGTTTGCAATTGCCGCTTGTTGCGATACCGGGTATTGCCGCGAGTGATCTTTATTTCGCTATCTTGCAGCGGTTTTCCCTCAAATAGCGCAGTAAAGTGCAGCGCTTCGCCAACGAATAAATCGTTGGGGTGGGTTTTAAAAATAAGCTCTAAACCACGGTTGTTGGCTTTGGCATGGGTTTGCGATGTTTCATTGCGCGTAACATAAGCGTGAACCCAGTTTATGAGTTTGACTTTGTAGGCCAGCTTCGCGCCCTGGGGCAAGTTTGCGGTAGCGCGTTCATCGATACCAAATACGCGACCGCGCTTACCGCCCTCTTGCGTATAAACAGTGTAGTAAATAGGATCTTGTTTCACATCAAAACGGTAGGTGCCATTTTGCTGCAATTTAACCGCTGCCGCACTTTTGCGACCCAAGTTAACAATGGGCGTATCATTGGTTTGCGAACCATCGGGGTAGCTTAGCCATAACTGCGTAGATTGCGCTATACCAGCCATAAATGGCTGCGCTTTGGACGGGTTGGCAAGCGATTTTACCCCGCCATTTTTGGCCGTTTGCGGCGGTACACCGCCGTAGGGTTTATCTGCGTGAAATACATCGTTTGAAATACTCATATCTAAAGAAACAAAAGCCGCCTGGTCACCAGAAACCACCGTATGGCTTGGCACAAGCCAACGCCCATGGGCAAAAGTAAAACATGAGAATGTTAAACTTAATGCGAAAATGACAAGTTTTATCATGGGCTATACCTTCACTATTACTGTTACAATTAGAATTACATTTTTACGGATTGTATACCCAAAACACTTGAGATTTAGGCCTCATGAGCACGCCACTTTTTGCCCTTGGCGGTGTTGCTCCGCCTTAAATAGCCAGCTATTGTGAATAGAATGGCTATTTTGCGTTGTCTCGGCAATTGCTCCTGCATTGCCCTAATACCTCACATCCCTGTGCATATCGGCAATTGCTCCTCGGTAATTGCTCCTGCAATACCCTAATAAGCTACTTCCGTGTAGCGATGCATTGCCCTAATACCTCACATCCCTGTGAGTACCGCCTTGCCAAGAACAAAAATTGGCGCACTCCTAACACCTAAATCTCAAACGCTTTGGGTATATCGCGAAAATGACTGGCGATATTTTTCGACCCCAAAAGGCCAAACACTATTAACTTGGGCAGAAAGCTTGGAAAAAGCCTTAAACCTATGGCTGCGCAAGGCACGCGGCCTTTATACACTGCAATGGCTACACAGAAACTCTTCAAAGTGGCGCACGGTGTCTCTTCCATACCGCCAATTCCGCGTTTTGCAGTTATTCCACAAGCCAAACTTGGATGGCTCCTAATTCACCGTCAGCCGCCACGGCAAAACCGGCGTCACCGAAAGCACCCAAGGGAATGCGCTGATAACTGCGCCCCCCCTCTTCCCTTGCAGCTTCAACATGCAGCACCAGGCTACCGCTGTTTAGTTTCTTAAATAATTCTTGGCTCAGCGGCCACCCTATTTCATAACTACCCGGACGCCGAGTTGCGCCAGTCACCCCATCCAAATCGTAAGCTTTGCTCCTTCCTATTTTGCGCCACCACTGGCGCAAATCTTTCAACCATTTTTTGCCGTCGGCTTGCGCTGTATTCAGCCCTTGAAGCTGATACCACAGCGCGATGGTGGTGATAGGACGGCGCTGATTATCCTCCAGCCAAATGGCGACATAAGGTTTAAGGTAAGGGTCGGCTTGTATTTTTGGCAGCTCTAGAGAAAGCTTAAGTACAGGCTTGTCACCGGCACTCGTGAAGGTTGATAACGCAGTAAAAAGTATGAGAAAAAAACAGTGTTTGAAACGCATTTACCCTCCCAAATAGGGGTATCACAAATAGGGGACATACAATAAAAAAATAATTAACGGTGTTATCAAGCCACCCACAACCAAGAGGGTACCGTCGCGGCGATGCCTTTTTCCCTGATACAAAATAAGTAAGCCGCTCAGCGCGAAAATAGCGATGAGTACCGCGGAGATATCCAGCAACCAAAACCAAATTTTGCCGCTGTGGCGGCCTTTGTGCAGATCATTCAGCACGCCAATTGCCGAACCTTGCTCGATTTCCAAGAGCATAAGCCGTTCTTCACTGACGATGGTAACGCTGGCAAAGCCGGCAGGTACCTTGAAATCCAGCAAGATTTCGAAAATTTCCGCATCCATATCGATGGAGTGCGGCGGCGGAAATTGCCACTTTTCCATTATGAAATTACGAATACGATTCAAATTGGGCTGCCAAGATTCTCCGGGCAGCAATTGCCACTCGCGAAGCTGTGCCACGTCGAGGGGAAATTCCTCTAATCGATGATCTGAATCGCCATACCAACGGTGATTGAGGGTTACGCCGGTGAGACAGAAAAACACTACCAAAGCAAGCAGAAAAGTGGATGTGTAAATATGGGTTAGCCTGGCAAAATAAAAAAGTTGCCGCCGCCAGTTCAAGGGACTTCTGTAGGACATAAATAAAACAAATTAATTGTCACCGCTACAGCCTATTGGTAGGTGGCAGGTGCTAGTTCGTGGGTTGATGCAGACTAATGCCAAGCAATACGCGAGTAATTAGAGGTATCGCTGCAAAAGAATTGGCAGGAATTTTATAGATAAAAGATACATAAACGGCTACATAGCCCCAGGGGTTAGTACACTTATCGCGCGAGAAACTTCGCTTTACCTCAGGGAGAGATTAAGAAAGTATACGATACGCCACCTCTCAATACTCTGCATGACATTTGCTGCGCCACTTTACCAGCTTGCCGTTCAGATTTAAACTCAGTTTGTTATTTTGATCTGAATTGGTGAGTCATGCACGCGTAACACGTTGTTGCTGTGATTTTAGCTACGAGGCTTGACTATAGACCCAAAACACTTGAGATTTAGGCCTCATGAGCGTGCCCTTGGCGGTGTTGCTCCGCCTTAAATAGAATGGCTATTCTGCGTTGTCTCGGCAATTGCTCCTGCATTGCCCTAATACCTCACATCCATGTGCATATCGGCAATTGCTCCTGCATTGCCCTAATACCTCACATCCATGTGCATATCGGCAATTGCTCCTCGGTAATTGCTCCTGCATTACCCTAATAAGCTACTTCCTTGTAGCGATGCATTGCCCTAATACCTCACATCCCTGTGAGTACCGCCTTGCCAAGAACCTTAATTGACGCACTCCTAACACCTAAATCTCAAACGCTTTGGGTATATATTTAACCTAAATAAATCCGTTGAATCGTAGCGAGGGCGCCTAAGGAACATGGACGAAATTAGAGAGAATGTTTCATTTTTTGGGACAAATTCGCTATTGAATCTAAATAGCCGCCCTAGGGGGGCAGTCGCAAAAATGAAAAACACATTGCTTTCTATGCATTACGCGCCCGCAGTAGATTCAAATGATTAATTTAGGTTTCCCCCAAAGGGCTTGGGCAAAGCATCGCTTGGTTGCCAATAGCTAGCTTTTGTGCTGTCGGTAAACCGTGGCAACGGCAGGTTTATTACCTGGCTTCTCTTCGCCAACAAACCTTTTTGTTTGCGAATATCGATGGCAAGGCCCTGTGCGTTAACCTCGCAAGCGAGCCTTAAGCCCGCGGGGGAACTCTGTTGCAGAGCATGGCGGTGACGGAACAACACCGTAAGGCTAGTGGTAGAGCAAGCCAGCAAGCACTTGCGCAAATCGGTGTAAGACAAGGCTACATTTGGCGACCAAGCGAGCAGTGCACGACACACCTTAGCTCGAGCTAACTCGACAAAACTTTTTAAAAAATCGCCACGGCCAGCACTTTGCACCACGACAATACGGTTTAAATCCAAGCCCATTTGCAATATACCCTGACAAAAAGGTATGGCTGGCGGATTGAGCAAAACAATATAACCGCCGTGGAGTTTACGCAGAGCGGGAGCCAATAATAGCCACTCGCTGTGGCCATAACTCACTGGCTGACACACCTCTAACATGTCACCTAATGGCCAACCTTTAACCAGCAAAGCCTTATTCAGTGCGCTGTAACCCGTATCGAGCCGATGCTGTGTTGCAAAGCGTTTCGAGTCTCCGCGCCACACATCGCTGCGGCGCAGTATGGACTTTAAGCTTACATCAGCGGTGCTTTTGATGTTGTTCACAGGAACCCC